>NZ_JBVJHZ010000035.1:0-61427 GCF_055586545.1 Glycomyces sp. NPDC050141
AGGAAAAAAAAACTGAGGAAAAAGGAAACGGGGGGGGGGGGAGAAAAAGAGAAAAAAAAAAAAAAAAAAAAAAAAAAAACCCCCCCCCCCCCCCCCCCCCCCCCCCCCCCCCCCCCCGCTCGCGTTCAGGGCTTACTTGCCGTGCTTGGCCTTCGAAGCGCTGCGGCCGCGCTCCTTCTGGTCCAGGACGACCTTGCGGATGCGGACGGTGTCCGGGGTGATCTCCACGCACTCGTCGTCGCGGCAGAACTCCAGCGACTGCTCCAGCGACAGCAGGCGCGGCGGCACCACGTTCTCCGTGGAGTCGGCCGCGGCCGCGCGCATGTTGGTGAGCTTCTTCTCCTTGGTGATGTTGACGTCCATGTCGTCGGAGCGCGAGTTCTCGCCGACGATCATGCCCTCGTACACCTCGGTGGTCGGCCCGTAGAACAGGACGCCGCGCTCCTGCAGGTTGATCATCGCGAACGCGGTGATGGCCCCGGCCCGGTCGGCCACGAGCGACCCGTTGTTGCGGGTGCGCAGCTCGCCGAACCACGGCTCGTGCTTCTCGTAGATCGAGTGCGCGATGCCGGTGCCGCGGGTCTGCGTCAGGAACTCGGTCCGGAAGCCGATGAGGCCGCGCGAGGGCACGAGCCACTCCATGCGGACCCAGCCCGAACCGTGGTTCGTCATGGTCTCCATGCGGCCCTTGCGGGTCGCCATGAGCTGCGTGATCGCGCCCAGGTGCTCCTCGGGGGAGTCGATGGTCATGCGCTCGACCGGCTCGTGGGTCTTGCCGTCGATCTGCTTGGTGACGACCTCGGGCTTGCCGACGGTGAGCTCGAAGCCCTCGCGGCGCATCTGCTCGACCAGGATGGCCAGGGCCAGCTCGCCGCGGCCCTGCACCTCCCAGGCGTCGGGGCGCTCGGTCGGGAGCACGCGGAGCGAGACGTTGCCGACCAGTTCGCGGTCGAGGCGGTCCTTGACCTGGCGGGCGGTGACCTTGTGGCCCTTGCCGCCCTTGCCGACCAGCGGCGAGGTGTTGGTACCGATGGTCATGGAGATCGCGGGCTCGTCGACGGTGATGAGCGGCAGGGCGACCGGGTTCTCCGGGTCGGCGAGGGTCTCGCCGATCATGATGTCCGGGATGCCCGCGATGGCGCAGATGTCGCCGGGCCCGGCCTTCTCGGCGGGCTTGCGGGTCAGCGCCTCGGTCATGAGCAGCTCGGTGATGCGCACGTTCTGCTGCGTGCCGTCGCGCTTGATCCAGGTGACGGTCTGGCCCTTGCGCAGCTCGCCCTCGATGACGCGGCACAGCGCGATACGGCCGAGGAAGTTGTCGGCGTCGAGGTTGGTGACGTGGGCCTGGAGCGGCTTCGCCTCGTCGTACTCGGGAGCCGGGACGTGCTCGATGATGGTGTCGAAGAACGGCTTGAGGCTGTCGGAGTCCTCGGGGACCGTGCCGTCCTTCGGCTTGTTCAGCGAGGCGACGCCGTCGCGGGCGCAGGCGTAGACGATCGGGAACTCGATCTGGTCCTCGTCGGCGTCCAGGTCCAGGAACAGGTCGTAGGTCTCGTTGACGACCTCGTCGATGCGGGCGTCGGGGCGGTCGGTCTTGTTGATGCACAGGATGACCGGCAGGCGCGCGGTGAGCGCCTTGCGGAGCACGAAGCGGGTCTGCGGGAGCGGACCCTCCGAGGCGTCGACCAGGAGCACCACGGCGTCCACCATGGACAGGCCGCGCTCGACCTCGCCGCCGAAGTCGGCGTGGCCGGGCGTGTCGATGATGTTGATGACCATCTCGGAGCCGTCGGCCGGGTTGGCGTAGTGGACCGCGGTGTTCTTCGCGAGGATCGTGATGCCCTTCTCGCGTTCAAGGTCACCGGAGTCCATGACGCGGTCGTCGACCGCCGCGCCCTCGCGGAAGGCGCCCGCCTGCTTGAGCATGGCGTCGACGAGCGTGGTCTTGCCGTGGTCGACGTGGGCGACGATGGCGATGTTTCGCAGATCAGAGCGTGTAGACACGACGACCATTGTCTCTTAAGCAGGAGACGGACCTGGCGTCAACCCAGGTGATCGCCGACACCAGAATTCCCGGTGCGTCCCCGAGGGGTGTTCACATTGCGCCTTTCGATGACAGAAAATCCTTCGTTACCTAGACTGCCCATTATGGGCGTATTCCATATATCCATCCGATTCGTTATGGTTCTCGCGCTCGCTGCCGGGGCTATCCTCGTCGGCGCGGTCCCCGGACAGGCCAAGATCACCGGTGCGATCATCACCACCGAAGGCGGCACCCTCAACGTCCGCACCGGCCCCGCCACCGACCAGAAGACCGCCGGGACCCTCGCCAAGGGCGCGAACCCCGAGGTGTTCTGCATGGTCCGCGGCGAGGAGATCGACGGCTACGTCCGCACCAGCTCGACCTGGCTGCGCATCGGCAAGGACCGCTGGATCTCCGACGCGTACGTCACCTGGTCGCCCTCCCAGCCCGTGCCCTGGTGCTCCGCCGCCAGCAAGGCCGCCACCAACGCCTCCGTCAGCACCAAGGGCGGCGAGCTCAACATCCGCGCCGCCGCCAACTCCACCGCGGGCCGGCAGGGCGCCTACGCCAACGGCGCGGGCGTCGCCGTCCAGTGCCAGGTCTGGGGCCAGGAGGTCGACGGCACCGCCCGCAAGACCGGGGCCTGGTACCGCATCGGCGACAAGCGCTTCGTCTCCGCCGCGTACATCAAGTGGAGCGCCGGAGAGCCGTGGCTGCCCTGGTGCGGCCAGGACGCGCCGTCCGTCCCGCGCGGCGGCACCAGCGGATTCATCAACGCGCACGCGCCCGCCGCCCAGTCCAGCGACCGCGCCACCGGCGTGCCCGCGTCCGTCACCATCGCCCAGGCGATCCTCGAATCCGGCTGGGGCAAAGGCGCGCTCGCCCGCGAGGACCACAACCTGTTCGGCATGAAGTGCTTCGGCTCGCCCGGCGACCACGCCATCGGCTGCCGCGACTACGCCACCTTCGAATGCAGCCCCACCGGCGGCTGCTTCGACATGGACGCGACCTTCCGCGCGTACAGGAACGTCGCCGACTCCTACCGCGACCACGGCGACCTGCTCGCCAACTGGTCCCGCTACGACACCGCCATGGACCACGCCGACGATCCCAAGCGCTTCGCCCGCGAGATCCACAAGGCCGGGTACGCCACCGATCCCGAGTATTCGAACAAGCTCATCGGCATCATGGACGACTACGACCTCTACCAGTTCGACTGAGGTCACCCACACGGCTTGATTCCTGCCATCGGGGGCGGGTCCGGACACGAGTCCGGGCCCGCTTTCGACTGTCTTCTCGGCTGTGTGAAGGGTGAGTTAAAGGTCACATCGACGTACGAATCCGCACTACGCGGGGGAGTAGCCTCGTAGGGCGGCCCCCGTTCGAACAGCGGGGCTCCCAGAACTGTCGGACCCGAACGTTAGATTCCACGGACGTTAGATTCCCACCGTCAGCGGCCCTCTCCGATTGGAGAGAACCTGTGCTCAGGTTCGTGCTGACCAGCTCCAGCCGATCAAGTGGAAGGTGCGTTCGATTGGCTACGTTTCGTGCGAGCGAGCAGACCCACCTTGCCGTGCTTCCTCAGCGGCAAGCTCTGGAACCCATCGAAGTAGACAACTCGGGCCGAGATGAAACGGTCGATGGGCCCCTGGCTACACAGGGCACTGGTACGGAACATGAGCGAGAGGAGATCGCCTACACGGTCGCATCTGGTGTAGGTGGCGTCACCCGCGAAAGCGGAGCGGGTCGTGAGACCCACCCATCGGTGTTTGTTCTGTCGAAGGACGGCACCCCCCTCGACCCTTGCCATCCGGCACGGGCGAGGAAGTTGCTTGCCCAGGGAAGGGCCGTGGTTGCGAGGCGGGTTCCGTTCGTAATTCGCTTGAAGGACAGGGATATCGCTCGTTCGACGGTACGAGGACCGGAGATCGGAATCGATCCTGGGAGTGAGTTCACCGGGATCAGTGTGTTCATGGTGAGTGCCGGGCAACCGAGGGTCGGTAAGTACAGCATCGAACTTCAGCACCGGAGCGCTGCGATCAGGAAGAAGATGCAGAGCAGATCCGCTCACCGGGGCGGTCGCAGGTATCGCAAGCTTCGCTATCGAAGTCCCCGCTTCCTGAACAGGCGCAAGCCCTCCGGGTGGCTAGCGCCGTCGCTTCGGCACCGCGTCGAGACCACTGCGAGCTGGATTGCCCGTCTACGGACCTGGGCTCCCGTACTGGCCATCCATCTGGAAGTGCCGTCATTCGATGTCCATGCGATGAGCGCAGGGCGACAACTTGCGGCTGAGGAATACCAGCAGGGAACTTTGGCAGGATATGAGATTCGGCAGTACTTGCTGGAGCGGTGGGGTTGGGCCTGTGCCTACTGTGCGGCCAGGGACACCCGATTGCAGGTCGATCATGTTCTGGCGAGGGCTCGAGGCGGGTCAGATCGGATAGCGAACCTGGTAGTCGCCTGCGTGCGGTGCAACGAAGCGAAAGGGGCAAGGCCTGTCGAGGACTTCCTCAGCGGCAAACCGAACGTCTTGAGGAAGATCCGGGAGCAGATCAGACCGACATTGCGTCATGCGGCAGCCCTGAACTCGACCCGCAGGTCATTGCTCGCGTCTTTGAAGACGTTCGGCCTTCCGGTGTACGCTTCGTCAGGCGGTCAAACCAAGTGGAATCGCTTGCAGAGCGGTGCAGCCAAGTCGCACACGCTTGATGCGCTGCATGTCGGTGAGGCCCGTGGCGTACGCGCCTGGCCTGCGCGGGTGCTTGAGGTGAGGGCCTCCGGGCGCGGAGTTCACGCACGCACGGTCCCCGACAAGTATGGATTCCCAAGGCTCCTTCGCCCTCGCGCCAAGATGCACTTCGGATTCGCGACCGGCGACCTGGTTCATGCGACGGTGACGCGAGGCTCGCATGCCGGGAAGTACACGGGCCGCGTGGCGATCCGCTCGACCGGGAGATTCGCGATCACTCACCCGAGCGGGCGATTCGACCTTCACCATCGGTATCTCCGACTGCTTCAGCGAGCAGACGGGTACTCCTACAGAGTTCGTAAGGAATGCGGCGTTGAAATCTGAGCCTCAGCAGAAGTCCCTGTCGGCCGGCACCATCGTCGTGCGCGGCGCGCGCGAGCACAACCTCAAGGACGTCGACCTCGACCTCCCCCGGGACTCGCTCATCGTCTTCACCGGCCTGTCCGGCTCCGGCAAGTCCTCCCTGGCCTTCGACACGATCTTCGCGGAGGGCCAGCGCCGCTACGTCGAATCGCTCTCGGCCTACGCCCGCCAGTTCCTCGGCCAGATGGACAAGCCCGACGTCGACTTCATCGAAGGCCTCTCCCCGGCCGTGTCGATCGACCAGAAGTCCACCTCCCGCAACCCGCGGTCGACGGTGGGCACCATCACCGAGATCTACGACTACCTGCGGCTCCTGTACGCCCGCGTCGGCATCCCCCACTGCCCGCAGTGCGGCGAGGCCATCGTCAGCCAGTCCCCGCAGCAGATCACCGACCAGATCATGGCGATGCCCGAAGGCACCCGCTTCCAGGTCCTGGCCCCGGTGGTGCGCAAGCGCAAAGGCGAGTTCGTCGACCTCTTCGGCGACCTCCAGCAGCAGGGCTACGCCCGCGCCCGCGTCGACGGCGAGGTGTACGCCCTCACCGACGTGCCGAAGCTGAAGAAGCAGGAGAAGCACGACATCGAAGTGGTCGTCGACCGCCTCGCCGTCAAGGCCTCCTCGATCCAGCGCGTCACCGACTCCGTCGAGTCCGCGCTGGCGCTCGCCGACGGGGTCGTGGTGCTCGACTTCGTCGACGTCGCCGAGGACGACCCGGACCGCACCCGCCGCTTCTCCGAGAAGCTCGCGTGCCCCAACGACCACCCGCTCTCGCTCGACGAGCTCGAGCCGCGCACCTTCTCCTTCAACGCCCCGTTCGGCGCCTGCCCGGTGTGCCACGGCCTCGGCGTGCGCAAGGAGGTCGACCCGGAGCTGGTCATCCGCGACCAGGAGTCCTCGATCCGCGACGGCGCGCTCGCGCCCTGGTCCTCGGTCGGCATGGGCGACTACTTCCTGTTCCAGATCGTCGCGCTCGGCGAGGCCGTCGGCTTCGACGTGGACACGCCCTGGGCCGACCTGCCCGACCGGGCGCAGAAGGCGGTCCTCTACGGCTACGACGAGACCCTGCAGGTCTCCTACCGCAACAAGCGCGGGCAGCGCCGCTCCTACGAGACGCGCTTCGAGGGCGTCGTGCCGTGGGTCGAGCGCCGCCACCACGAGACCGACTCCGAGTGGACGCGCGAGAAGTACGAGCAGTTCATGCGGGAGATCCCGTGCTCGACTTGTGAGGGCACCCGGCTCAAGCCCGAGGTCCTGGCGGTCACCGTCGAGGGCCTGTCGATCCACGAGGTCTGCACGCTGTCGGTGGCGGACTGCGCGGTGTTCTTCGACGCGCTGAAGCTCTCGAACCGCGACTCGATCATCGCCGCGCCGATCGTCAAGGAGGTCAAGGCGCGTCTGCGGTTCCTGCTCGACGTCGGCCTCGACTACCTGACGCTCGCGCGCGCCGCCGGGAGCCTCTCGGGCGGCGAGGCCCAGCGCATCCGGCTCGCCACGCAGATCGGCGCGGGCCTCGTGGGCGTGCTGTACGTGCTGGACGAGCCGTCGATCGGCCTGCACCAGCGGGACAACAACCGGCTCATCGCGACCCTGGAGCGCCTGCGGGACCTGGGGAACACGCTGATCGTGGTCGAGCACGACGAGGACACGATCCGCGTGGCCGACCACATCGTCGACATCGGCCCCGGCGCGGGCGAGCACGGCGGGCACGTCATCTACTCGGGCCCGGTCGCGGGGCTCACGGACGCCGAAGGCTCGATCACCGGCGACTACGTGTCGGGTCGCAAGCACATCCCGGTGCCGGAGCAGCGCCGCCCGGCCGACCACGGCCGCGAGCTGGTCGTCAAGGGCGCCAGGGAGAACAACCTCAAGGGCATCGACGCGGCGTTCCCCATGGGCTGCCTCGTCTCGGTCACCGGCGTGTCCGGTTCCGGCAAGTCGACGCTCGTGAACGAGATCCTGTACAACACGCTCGCGGCGGAGGTCAACGGCGCGAAGATCGTCGCGGGCCGCCACCGCACGATCACCGGCATCGACGGCGTGGACAAGGTCGTCGGCGTCGACCAGTCGCCGATCGGGCGCACCCCGCGCTCGAACCCGGCCACGTACACGGGCGTGTTCGACAAGGTCCGCAAGCTGTTCTCGGGCACGCCCGAGGCGAAGGTGCGCGGCTGGGGGCCGGGCCGGTTCTCGTTCAACGTCAAGGGCGGGCGCTGCGAGGCGTGCTCGGGCGACGGCACGCTGAAGATCGAGATGAACTTCCTGCCGGACGTGTACGTGCCGTGCGAGGAGTGCGGCGGGGCGCGGTACAACCGCGACACGCTCAAGGTCCACTACCGGGGCAAGACCATCTCGGACGTGCTCGACATGCCGATCGAGGAGGCCGCCGAGTTCTTCGAGCCGATCCAGACGATCCACCGGCACCTGAAGACGCTCAACGACGTCGGCCTGGGGTACGTGCGGCTCGGGCAGCCTGCGCCGACGCTCTCGGGCGGCGAGGCGCAGCGCGTGAAGCTCGCCTCTGAGCTGCAGA
Source organism: Glycomyces sp. NPDC050141 (assembly GCF_055586545.1). Lineage (NCBI taxonomy): Bacteria > Bacillati > Actinomycetota > Actinomycetes > Glycomycetales > Glycomycetaceae > Glycomyces > Glycomyces sp. NPDC050141. Next base: position 7,667 of record NZ_JBVJHZ010000035.1, read on the forward strand.
AGCGCTCGACCGGGAAGACCGTGTACATCCTGGACGAGCCGACCACGGGCCTGCACTTCGAGGACGTGCGCAAGCTCCTCGGCGTGCTCGACGGGCTGGTCGACAAGGGCAACACGGTGATCACCATCGAGCACAACCTCGAAGTGATCAAGTGCTCCGACTGGGTCATCGACCTCGGCCCCGAGGGCGGCGACAAGGGCGGCACCCTCGTCGCGGCCGGTACCCCGGAGGAGGTCGCGGCGATCGCGGCGAGCCACACCGGCACGTACCTGCGCCCGCTCCTCGGCATGGACGGCAAGGGCAAGACCGACGGCGCAGCGGCCCGAAGGGCCAAGGCGGGCAACGGCAGAAGGACGGCAGCCGCCAAGCGGTAAGAGCGGGCGACGGCGTCGGGGACCTTCGGCCCCGACGCCGGAGTCGGCTATAGGGCATGCCCCTTCCCACCCACATCCACCTCCGACCACCGGTGTAAATAAGACGACTCTCCCACAAGGGTCCGACATCGCGACGCGGCCGATTCCGGCCGCGTCGCTCCCGCTTTCGGGCGCAAGGGAATGCGAGCATCGCAGCGTGCTCTTCCCCGGTGCTCTCTATATCGGCGCGGCCACGGCCGCGCTCCTCGCCGGTCCCGGCCTGGGCCGGTGCGTCGCGCTGGCCACCGACCGGCACCCGGACCCGCGGCTCGTCAAACTCGTGAGCCTCGGCGCGGGACTGCTGATCGCCTGGCGCGCAGACGGACTCCTGCACGGCTTCGCGCTCGGCACGGTCGCCCTGGTGGGTGTCGCCGCCGCGTGGATCGACGTCTACCAGCGGCGGCTGCCCGACGCGCTCATCCTGCCCGCCTACCCGCTCGCGGGAGCGCTCCTGATCGCGACCGGCGACCACGACGCCATGCTCCGGTCCGTCGTCTGCGCCGCGATCGCCATGGCGCTGTACGGCATCGGCTGCGCGACCGGCCAGATCGGCTTCGGCGACGTCAAGCTCGCGGGCCTGCTCGGCCTCGTACTCGGCTGGGCCGCTTGGGAAGCGGCGGTCATCGCGCTCGCGGCCACGGTCCTCGCGGGCGGCGCGCAGGCGGCCGCGGTCCTGGCCATGCGGCGCAGGGACTTCCCGTACGGCCCGGCGATGCTCGCCGGAACCGCGGCGGCCATCGCCGCCGAGCCGTGGTTCCAATGGTGAGCGTCTGATATGTACTGACCACGGCCGGGTGGCGTCGCGAAATGCGACGCGCCTGGTTTTCCGATTTCCCTTTTACGACAAGGCTCAGTAGTTATATTCGTGGCCGACCCGTCACAAAAGGGTCAAGATGGACACCGAGTACTGAGAGGTGAAAGTGATTCGCTTTATCGCCAAAGCCGCGGTGGCCGCAGCCGCCGCAGGCATCATGGTCGCCGGCATGGCCGCCCCGGCCCTCGCGGCCGAGACCACTGCTCCGGTCGCCGAGAGCAGCTACGAGTACGACCCGAAGGACTTCGGCGGGGTCAACTTCCTGTCGAACCTCTGCATCGGCAACTGGAGCGGCGACGTGATCAGCCTGCTCAACGTCGCCAAGAGCGACATGACCGACCTGTGCAACGGGTGGGACCAGAACCCGAAGGGCGTCAACGTCGCTTCGAACATCTGCGCCCTGAACTGGGACTGGAGCAACGCTGCCAGCCTCGGCCTGCTCGGCACCTCCGATGTCGACAAGGTCTGCAACTGGTCGAAGCACCAGAAGAAGCACCACCACGCCTGGTAGCCCGCGCTACCCGACGCAAGAACATCGCGGGGCGACCGCTCTCGACACCGGCGGCCGCCCCGTTTTCTCATGCCCTTAACCAGCCGAGCAGGTCACCGACGCGGGCGCGACCGCGGTGCGGGCGTCCTTGCTGCCGATGAACCCGAACGTGAACGTCCGGCCCGGGTTCAGGTCCCGGCCTCCCGCCACGTCCGTGGCGGTCACCGTGTGGCCCTCCTGGACCAGCGCCACGCTCCACGAGTGGACGATGGACTGGCCCGTCGGCAGCGCCCACCGCAGTGAGACGTCCTGCAGCGGTTCGTCACCGGTGTTCGTGACCAGGATCTGCGCGTTGAACCCGCCCGGCCACTGGCCGTTGATCAGGTACTCCACCTCGCACGCCGGGGCCGCCGCGACCGCCCCCGACTGCTCGGCCGCGAAGTTCGCGATCTGCGCCAGCGGGGCGTTCCAGTTGATCGTCAGCTCGTTCGTCGCCCACGAGCCGATGTCGTCGATGTAGCACCGCTGCGGCGCGCAGCCGTTGAGCCACCGCTGCGCCACCGGGTCCCACGTGCCCGTCACCGTGTTCGGGCCGCCCGCGAGCGTCCCGGCAGGCGGGTTCGGCAGGCTCGGGTCGAGCTGGTTGGCGTACCAGCGGCTGTGCATGTTGCGCGAGTCGTGTGAGCCGTAACCGGTCACATAGGAGTTCCCGAGGCCGTTGCGGCCCAGGATGTAGTCGAGGCCCGTCAGGACGCCGTCGCGGTACTGCGTCTCTCCGGTGAGGTCGAAGGCGGCGGCCACGACCACCAGCTCGTTGAGCACGGCGCTGTTGGAACCCCAGTCGAAGGTCCCGTTGGACCCGTAGGACAGGCCCCACGGGCTCGCCGCCTGCAGCGCCACATAGCCGTCGGCACCCGCGACGACCTGGGCGACGACCTCCTCGCGGCCCGGCAGCGCGTTCGGCACCAGCGCCAGGTCGAGCTTCGCGAGCGCCGCGACACTGCCCCAGGAGAACGCCCCGGGACCGAACGAGTCGGCGTCGTGCAGCTTCGATTCGAGCACGTGCTCCTCATAGGTACGGGCGCCGGTGGTCAGGTACAGCTCCGCTGCGGCCCAGTAGAACTCGTCCGTGACATCGGAGTCGCCGTACGGGCCGCCGCCGTCCGGGCTGGTCTCAGGGGCGTACACGTCCGGGTGCGCGAGGGCGGCCGCCCACGCGGTCTCCGCCGCATCAAGGCACTCGGCCGCGAACGCCGCGTCGTACGGCGCGAACAGGCGCGCGGCCTGCGCCGCCGCTGCAGCGAGGTTCAAGGTCGCGGCGGTCGACGGCGGCTGCAGGTAGCGCGGCTGCGGGTCGTCGGCGGGCATGAGCGGCAGGCCGGTCCACTTCTCGTCGTGGATCTTGTGGTGGGCCATGCCCGCCAGCTCCTCACCCGCGGGCACCTGCATGGACAGCAGGAACTCGACCTCCCAGCGGGCCTCGTCCAGCACGTCGGGCACGCCGTCGCCGTGCTCGGGGATGCGGAGCGACCCGTCGCCGAGGAGCCCCGCGTCGCCGGTGGGGGCGTGCAGCGCCCGCTCGTACACGGACATGAGCTGCGCGACCGAGATGCCGCCGTTGACCACGTACTTGCCGTGGTCGCCCGCGTCGTACCAGCCGCCGGTCACGTCCAGCGTGTAGTCGCACGCGTCGGCGTAGCAGGGCACGGCCCCGTCGCCCTGGTTGGGAGCGGTACCCACATGCCCGGCGTCCCGGCCGTAACCGGGCGCGATCGCCTCATCGATCGCGATGCCCGAACGCTGCGGGTAGTAGAACGACATCGCGTCGACCGCCAGGTCCCGGTAGGGGTTCCCGCCGATCGCGAACGGATAGGACGTCTCGCCGTCGGCGGTGAGCGTGAACCCCTCCCCGGTGGCGGCCGCCGCCGAGAAGTCGATGACGTGCACCGACTCGCCCGACGTGGCGTCCTCGCCGTGCGGCGACGAGTCGCCTTCGGCCACCAGGCCTCCCTCGGCGTCGCGGAGCTGCCACGGGACCGGGTCGACCGCGTCGGTGACGAGCGTGGCCCGCTTGGGGCCGTCGGGCAGGTACCCGACCTGGTTCACCCGCACGCGCGGCCCGGTATCGGGCTCGTACACGGGCGGTTCGGCTCCGGTGAGCAACTGGACCTCCGATAGGCAGAACTGCCACGGCTCGGCGTGGCGGCCGATCTGGAACGCGAGCTGCGCGTCCGTCCAGTCGGCGCTGGCGGTGAAGGCGTAGCTGAAGTCCTGCGCCCCGCTGGAGAGCACCGGGAACTCCTCGACGGCGGTGGGCCAGGGGTCGACCGGGCGCTGCACGAGGGCGCGGACGCTGACGTCGGCCGAGGCGCGGGCGGTGAAGCGCAGCTCGTAGGACTCGCCGGTGACCAGCGGCAGGCCGTCCTGGCCGACGATGGCGTCCCAGGCGTTGGCGGTGCCGCCGGGCACGTCGACGCACCACTCGCCGTCGGCGACCGCGCCGGTGAGGTTGGCGGTGGCCCACCAGCCGCTGGTCCCTGAGGCGAAGTCGCCGTTGGTGATGAGGTCCGTGGGCTCCTCGTCCTGGGCCTGCGCGGCCGGTGCCGCGGCTGCGGCGCCGAGTGTCAGTGCGGTGAGTACGGCGACGCCGAAGCGTCTTCTGCGAAGTGCGGTTCGCGGCATGGGGGTGGCCCTCCGAAAGGATTGGGAGCGATACCACCCGCCATCTTGTCATTCAAATATGTAAATGTCAATCATTCCGCCGCGGGCGGCCCGCTCGTGCCGCGCACCACCAGCTTCGACTCCAGTTTCAACGTGACGCCAGGTTCCCTTGCGCCCCTGAGCTGTTCGTCGGCCGCCTCGACCGCGAGCCGCGCCAGGCGCGGCACGTCCTGGCGCACCGTCGTCAGGTCGATATGGCTCAGCCCGGCGATGTGGCTGTCGTCGTACCCGACGATCGAGACCTGCTCGGGGATCTTCACCCCGGCCCGCGTGAACACGTCGAGCAGCCCGATCGCGCACTGGTCGTTCGCCGCGAACACCGCCGTCGGCAGCGGGCCGCCCTCCTCCAGCAGCAGCCGCGCCGCGTCCGAGCCGCCCTCCTGGGAGTGGTTGCCCGGGATCACCCGCACGCGCTCGGCCAGGCCGTGCGCGCGCATCGCGTCCCGGTAGGCCCGCCGCCGCTCCGGCCCGCCCGGCCGGTTGCCCGCGTCCACGTGCACGATGTCGCGGTGCCCCAGGCCCACCAGGTAGTCCACGACCTCGCGGGCGCCGGGCCGGTCGTACGAGGTCACCACGTCGACCCGCGCGTCCTTGATGTGCCGTCCGAGCACCACCGTCGGCACCCGCGCGCCCAGCTCCGTCACGTCCTCGTCCGGGATCGTGGGCCCGCACAGCAGCAGCGCCTCGCTGCGGTGCCCGATGAGCGCCTCGATCGCGTTGTGCTCGTTGCGGGTCGGCACCGTGGCGCTCAGCACGAGGTCGTAGCCGAGCTCCTCGGCGGCCGGATAGATCGCCTCCACCAGGTCGATGTGGTACGGGTTCCGGGCGGTGAAGAGCACGCCGAGGACCTTGCTGCGGCCGCGGGCGAGCAGCCGCGCGGCCATGTCGGGCTTGTAGCCGAGCCTCGCGGCGGCGTCGAAGACCCGCTCGCGGGTGTCGGGGCTCGCGCCGGGCTGGCCGCGGAACACCAGCGAGACCAGTGCCCGCGACACGCCCACCTCCGCGGCGACGTCCGCCATCGTGGGCTTGCGAGACCGCGGTGCCGGGGAGCGGTCTGTGGATTTCCGCGCGTGCTCGGGGCTCATCGCAGCGTCGTCCTTCCTTATGCAGCTTTGTTGAAAGTTCCAGTAACGAGGGGGTTGACCTGGGAACGAAGTGCCCAGTGTAACCACCTGGTTCCAAGGCGGCAGGGACTGGAAGTCGTTTGCCTCCGGCCCGAACGCGAAACATGATCACCTCCGTGGCCATAGACTCGACCTTGGGGGTGAAAGCCATGCATCAGCTGGCAGTCAAGAACTTCAGCAATCCCGAGCAGACCGTCAATCTCAGCGGTCACGGCCACAAGGACACGGTGATGCTCGACGGCATGCCCGTCGAGTTCTCCGAGTTCGAGAAGGGCTGGCGCTGGTCCAACGACGTCAAACCGATCGTCGGCGGCGATTCGTGCCAGGCCAACCACCTCGGCTACTGCGTCGAGGGCCATCTGCTGGTCCACATGAACGACGGCACCGACAAGGACATCAACGCCGGTGACGTGTTCGAGATCCCGCCGGGGCACGACGCGGAAGTCGTCGGCGACCGCAAGGTCGTCCTGGTCGACTTCGGCAAGGCGATGGGCACCATGTAGCCGCTAGGCGAAACCGGGCCGCTCCCGCGCAGCGAGGGCGGCCAGAATCGTGCCCAGCCCCTGAGACACGCTTTCCACCAGGTGCCTGATCACATCCGGGCGGGTGGCAGACTTGACGGCGTGTTGCGATGGATGACTGCTGGAGAATCACACGGACCCGAACTCGTGGTCACGCTCGACGGCCTGCCCGCCGGGATCGAGCTGACCACCGGCGCGGTAGCGGCCGAACTGGCCCGCCGCCGCCTCGGTTACGGGCGCGGCGCCCGCATGAAGTTCGAGGCCGACGTCGTGAACTTCATCGGCGGCGTCCGCCACGGCCGCACCCTCGGCTCGCCGGTCGCCATCCGCGTCGGCAACTCCGAGTGGCCCAAGTGGGAGACCGTCATGGCCGCCGACCCGGTCGACCCCGAGGAGCTCGCCGGGATCGCCCGCAACGCCCCGCTCACGCGCCCGCGCCCCGGCCACGCCGACCTCGCCGGGATGCAGAAGTACGACCACGAGGACGCCCGCCCGATCCTCGAGCGCGCCTCCGCCCGCGAGACCGCCGCGCGCGTCGCGGGCGGCACCGCCGCCAAGGCCTTCCTCAAGCAGGCCTTCGGCATCGAGATCGTCTCCCACGTGAAGGCCCTCGGCCCCGTCCGCGCCAAGGAAGGCCTCGCGCCGACCCCGGACGACTTCGACGCCGTCGACGCCGACCCGCTGCGCTGCATGGACCCCGAGGCCTCCGCCCGCATGATCGCCGAGGTCGACGCCGCCAAGAAGGACGCCGACACCCTCGGCGGCGTCGTCGAGGTCCTCGCCTACGGCCTCCCGCCGGGCCTGGGCTCGCACGTCCAGTGGGACCGCAAGCTCGACGCCCGCCTCGCCACCGCGCTCATGTCGATCCAGTCGGTCAAGGCCGTCGAGATCGGCGACGGCCTCATGCAGGCCGCCGTCCGCGGCTCCTCCGCGCACGACGAGATCGTCGCCGGACCCCACGGCGTCGAGCGCCTCACCGACCGCGCGGGCGGCCTCGAAGGCGGCATCACCACCGGACAGCCGCTGCGCGTCTCCGCCATGCTCAAGCCCATCTCGTCGCTGACGCGCCCGCTGCGCACCATCGACACCGTCACCGGCGAAGCGGCCGAGGCCATCAACCAGCGCTCCGACGTCTGCGCGGTCCCCGCCGGGGCCGTCGTCGCCGAGCACATGGTCGCCTACGTCCTCGCCGAAGCGGCCCTGGAGAAGTTCGGCGGCGACTCCGTCGGTGAATCCCGCCGCAACTTCGAGTCCTACCTTGAGAACCTGCGGGTGAAGTAGCGGTGGCACTGGTCGTCATCGTCGGGCCCCCGGGCTCGGGCAAGACCACGATCGGCCGCGCGCTCGCGGCCGCCCTCGACGCGCCGTTCCGCGACGTGGACGCCGACATCGCCGACGCCGCCGGGAAGCCGATCCCGGACATCTTCGTGGACGAGGGCGAGGAGCACTTCCGCGCCCTCGAACGCGAGGCCGTCCGCCGGGCCGTCGCCGAGCACGACGGGGTCCTCGCCCTGGGCGGCGGCGCCGTCCTCGCCGAGGCCACCCGCAAGCTCCTCGCCGACGCCACCGTGGTCCACCTGCGCGTGGACCTCGGCGAAGCGGTCAAGCGCACCGAGATCGACAAGGGCCGCCCGCTCCTGCAGGTCAACCCGCGCGCCACGCTGCGCCGCCTCATGGACGAGCGCCTGCCGCTCTACCGCGAGGTCGAGACCTTCGCGATCGACACCACCGGAAGGGAAGTGGACGACCTGACCGCCGAGATCCAATCGCGCCTGGCCATCCGCACCGTCATCGTGAACGACGCCGAGACCCCCTACCCGGTCCTCATCGGACGCGGCACCACCGATCGGCTGCCCGAGTTCCTCGGCAAGGCCGCCCGGGTCGCCGTGCTCCACACCGCGAGCACCGCCCAGCTCGCCGAACGCGTCGGCGGGCTCTGCCCCGACGGCGTCGAGGCCACGCTCATGGAACTGCCCGACGCCGAGGACGGCAAGACCGTCGCCGTCGCCGAGCAGGTCTGGGAAGCGCTCGGCGCCGAAGGCTTCACCCGCACCGACCTCGTCGTCGGCGTCGGCGGGGGCGCGGTCACCGACCTCGCCGGGTTCGCCGCCGCCTGCTGGCTGCGCGGCGTCGCGGTCGTCCACGTCCCGACCTCGCTGCTCGGCGCGGTCGACGCGGCCGTCGGCGGCAAGACCGGCGTGAACACCGCCGCCGGGAAGAACCTCGTCGGGGCCTTCCACCCGCCGCGCGCGGTCCTGGTCGACCTCGACCACTTCACCACCCTGCCCAAGCGCGACCTCGCGGCGGGCCTCGCCGAGGTCGTCAAGGCCGGGTTCATCGCCGACCCGGTCATCCTCGACCTGGTCGAAGCCGACCCCGAAGCGGCCCTCGACGCCCAGAACCCTGTGGTCGCCGAGCTCGTCGAGCGCGCCATCGCCGTCAAGGCCGAGGTCGTCGGCTCCGACCTGAAGGAAGGCGGCCTGCGCGCCATCCTCAACTACGGCCACACCTTCGCCCACGCGATTGAAAAGCTCGAGCACTACCGCTGGCGCCACGGCGACGCCGTCGCCGTCGGCATGGTCTACGCCGCGCACCTGAACGCGATCACCGGCCGCGTCGACCTCGTCGAGCGCACGAAGACCGTGCTCGCCTCGCTCGGCCTGCCAATCACGTACGAGGCCGGACGCTGGGACGACATCCTCAAGGTCATGAAGATCGACAAGAAGAACGTCGGCGCGACCCAGCGCTTCGTGCTCCTCGACGCGCTCGCCGAACCCGTCGTCGCCGATGACGTGACCGCCGAGCAGCAGCGCGAGGCCTATGAGAGGCTGACGGCATGAAGACCCTGGTGCTGAACGGCCCCAACCTCAACCGGCTGGGCAAGCGGGAGCCCGCGATCTACGGCTCCCAGACGCTCGCCGACCTCGCCGAGCTGTGCGTCAAGACGGGCGGGGAACTGGGCCTGGACGTCGACTTCCGGCAGACCAACCACGAGGGCGAGCTCCTCGGATGGCTGCACGAGGCCGCCGACAACGGCTACCCGGTGGTGCTCAACGCCGCCGCCTGGACCCACACGTCCGTGGCCGTGGGCGACGCGTGCGCGCAGCTGACGGCCCCGCTCGTCGAGGTCCACCTGTCGAACGTGCACAAGCGCGAGGCGTTCCGGCACCACTCGTACGTGTCGGCCCACGCGGTCGGCGTCATCGCCGGGCTCGGTGCCAGCGGCTACACCGCCGCGCTCCGGTTCATTTCCGAGTAATCCCGCTGCGCCGCCCACCACAGCCGGTGCGGCCGCGGCCCTGACCAGCTCGACCGCCCGCTACCATTGACGGTCGGTCAAGACAGAACCTCTACCGAAAGAGACGAACGCCCGTGGCATCCACGAACGACCTCAAGAACGGCCTGGTGCTCAACCTGGAGGGCCAGCTCTGGCAGGTGCAGGAATTCCAGCACGTCAAGCCCGGTAAGGGCCCGGCGTTCGTGCGCACCACGCTCAAGCAGATCCCCTCGGGCAAGATCGTCGACAAGACCTTCAACGCCGGCACGAAGGTCGAGACCGCGAACGTCGACCGCCGCACCATGACCTACCTGTACAAGGAAGGCGACTCGTTCGTCTTCATGGACACCGACACCTACGACCAGATCCCGGTCAACCCCGAGGTCGTCGGCGACGCCGCGAAGTTCCTCCTCGAGAACTCCGACGCCACGGTCGCCCAGCACGACGGCAAGGTCCTCTACGTCGAGCTCCCGGCCTCGGTCGAGCTCACCATCACCTACACCGAGCCGGGCCTCCAGGGCGACCGCTCCTCCGGCGGCACCAAGCCGGCCACCGTCGAGACCGGCGCGACCGTCCTCGTGCCGCTGTTCATCGACAACGGGGAGAAGATCAAGGTCGACACCCGCGACGGCAAGTACCTCTCCCGGGCCTAGGCGTGGGGAACCAGAGCAACAGCAGCCCTGACCGGCTCAGCGCCCGCACGAAGTGGCGGATGCGGGCCGTCGAGATCCTGTACGAAGCCGAGAGCCGCGACACCGAGCCGTCGAAGGTCCTCGCCGAGCGCGCCGACCGGGCCTTCAAGGACCCGGAGGCCCCGCGCCTCCCGGCGTACGCGGAGCAGCTCGTGCGCGGCGTCGCCTCGCACCTGGACGAGCTCGACGCCGTCCTGGGGAAGGCCTCCACGAGCTGGTCGGTGGAGCGGATGCCCGCCGTCGACCGGAACGTCCTGCGCGTGGCCCTCTACGAGATCCGCCACGTCGACGACGTCGACACCGCCGTCGCCATCAAAGAGGCGATGCGCGTGGCGCTGCAGATCGGCTCCTCGGACGACACGTCGTTCGTGAACGCCGTCCTCGACGCCGCCGCGAGGGCCGAGTAGCCAAGGGCCGTAAGTAGATACGCGAAAGCCGGGTCTCCCTCTTGGGGAGGCCCGGCTTCATCTGTCCCTGCCGAAACCGCTTATTCGGCGTCCGAGGCGAAGAAGGCCTGGAGGTCGTGCACGAGGACGCCGAAGTCCTCGAGCTTCTCGATCAGGCCCGAAGGCGTGGTTGAGTAGACCACGGCCAGGGTGTAGAGGTCGTCGGCGCGGATCGAGAGGATGCGGCCGTTGTAGTCGCCGCGGCGCTGCTGGATGGAGCGCGCGAGCTTGGCGACGTGCTCCAGCTCGGAGTCCGGGTGGTCGTACAGCGCCTCGAGGTTGAGGACGATCTTCTCGGCCTGCTCGACCGGGAGCGGCACGCCCTCGGGGAGCAGCTCGGAAACGGGGATGCGGTAGAAGTCCGCGAGTTCGGCGAGGCGGCTCACGGTGATCGACCGGTCGCCCCGCTCGTAGGAACCGATGACGACGGCCTTCCACTTGCCGCCGGACTTGTCCTCGACGCCTTGCAGCGACAGACCCTGCTGCATGCGGATGTCACGCAGCCGGTTGCCGAGCGCCTTGGCGTAGTCAGATGTCGCCATGCTGGGATCAACTCCAATTTTCGGTACGAGAGGAATCCTATTGTTGACTACGGTCGGTGACCATCGGCCGGTGGGGTGCCCTCAAACAGTGTTCTTCGTCGCGTGAACCCTTCGCAACCGCCTGGCAAACCATATATAACCCGACATCAATGCCGCTACCGACCCTGCGGTTTTGGGATCTGCCTTTACGCTCCGTCACCGGCGGCGTAGCATGACCCGCGACGAAACCGTTCTTTAACAGACCGTCCAGTGAGGCGGAGAAGGAGGTTCGCGTGGTTTCCCCTGCCCTCAGGCAGTCAGAGGAAGACCCGTCGGGCAAGCAGATCCTGTCAGATGACGACATCGGCCGCATCCTCGACCGCATCGCCCACCAGATCCTGGAGAAGACCAAGGGCGCCCCCGACACCATGCTCCTCGGCATCCCCACCCGCGGCGTCGCGCTCGCCGGCCGGCTCGCCGACCGCATCCGCCGCTTCGCCGACATCGACGTCCCCGCCGGGACCCTCGACATCACGCTCTACCGCGACGACCTGCGCCGCAATGCGCTCCGGGCCCTCGGCCCGACCGAGCTGCCGCCCGGCGGCGTCGACGACCAGCGCATCATCCTCGTCGACGACGTCCTCTACTCCGGGCGCACCGTCCGCGCCGCGCTCAACGCGCTCTACGACCTCGGCCGCCCCGCGAGCGTCCAGCTCGCCATCCTCGTCGACCGCGGCCACCGCGAGCTGCCCATCCGCGCCGACTACGTCGGCAAGAACATCCCCACCGCGCGCGACGAGTCCGTCGCCGTGCGCCTGACGGAGTACGACGGCTTCGACGCCGTGGTCCTCACTGGAGGCCGGGAGCGATGAAGCACCTGCTCACCACCAAGGAGCTCACCCGCGAGGAAGCCGAGCTCGTCCTCGACGTCACCGAGCAGATGGCCGAGGCCGTCACCGGCCGCGAGGTCCCCAAACTCCCGGCGCTGCGCGGCCGCACCGTCGTGAACCTCTTCTTCGAGGACTCCACGCGCACCCGCACCTCCTTCGAGACCGCCGCCAAGCGCTTGAGCGCCGACGTCGTGAACTTCGCGGCGAAGACCTCGAGCGTCAACAAGGGCGAGAGCCTGCGCGACACCGCGCTCACCCTGCAGGCCATGGGCGCCGACGCGGTCGTCATCCGCCACCCGGCCGCCGGGGCCCCGCAGCGGCTCACCGAGTGGATCGACGGCGCGGTCCTCAACGCCGGGGACGGCACGCACGCCCACCCGACGCAGGCCCTGCTCGACGCGTACACGATGAAGCAGCGCCTGGGCGGCATCGAGGGCCGGACCGTGGCGATCGTGGGGGACATCCTCCACTCGCGCGTGGCCCGCTCGAACATCTGGCTGCTCACCAAGCTCGGCGCGAACGTGCGCCTGGTCGGCCCGCCGACCCTGCTGCCCAAGGACATCGACGCCTGGCCCGTCGAGGTCGGCTACGACCTCGACGCGAGCCTCAAAGGCGTGGACGCGGTCATGATGCTCCGCGTCCAGCACGAGCGCCAGAACGCCGCGTTCTTCCCGACCGCGAACGAGTACTCGCGCCTCTACGGGCTCGACGAGCGCCGCCTCGCGCTCATGCCCGACCACGCGATCGTCATGCACCCCGGCCCGATGAACCGCGGCATGGAGATCGCCGCCGCCGTCGCCGACTCGCCCCGAGCCACCATCACCGAGCAGGTGACCAACGGCGTGTGGGTCCGCATGGCCGTCCTCTACCTCCTGCTGACGAACGGAGAGAGCAAGTGAGCGAACTGCTCATCAAGAGCGCCGACATCGTCGGCAGGGGACGCCAGGACGTCCTCGTCCGCGACGGCCGCGTCGTCGAACTCGGCAGTCTGTCCTCTAGCGACGCCGAGGTCGTGGACGCCGACGGCCTGGTGCTCCTGCCCGGCCTCGTCGACCTCCACACGCACCTGCGCGAGCCCGGCCGCGAGGACGCCGAGACCGTCCTCACCGGCACCCGCGCCGCCGCCAAGGGCGGCTACACCGCCGTGTGCGCCATGGCGAACTCCTACCCCGTCGCCGACACGGCCGGGGTCGTCGAGCAGGTCGCCGCGCTCGGCCGCGCCGCCGGGTACGCCGACGTGCAGCCCATCGGCGCCGTCTCGATCGGCCTGGAAGGCAAGCGGCTCGCCGAGATCGGCGCGATGGCCCAGTCCGCCGCGCAGGTCCGCATGTTCTCCGACGACGGCCACTGCGTGCACGACCCGGTGCTCATGCGCCGCGCCCTCGAATACGTGAAGACCTTCGGCGGGCTCATCGCCCAGCACGCCGAGGAGCCCCGGCTCACCGAAGGCGCGCAGATGAACGAGGGCGCCGTCTCGGCCGAGCTCGGCCTGCCCGGCTGGCCCGCGGTCGCCGAAGAGGCCATCATCGCCCGCGACGTGCTCCTCGCCGAGTACACCGGCGCGCGCGTCCACTTCTGCCACGTCTCCACCGCCCGCTCGGTCGCGATCATCCGCGAAGCCAAGGCCCGCGGCGCGAACGTGACCGCCGAGGTCTGCCCGCACCACCTCCTCCTCACCGACGAGGCCGCGCGCTCCTACGACCCGGTCTACAAGGTCAACCCGCCGCTGCGCCGCGAAGCGGACGTCGAGGTCCTGCGGGCCGCGCTCGCCGAGGGCGTCATCGACGCCGTCGCCACCGACCACGCCCCGCACGCCCGGCAGGACAAGGAGTGCGAGTGGGCCGCGGCCCGCCCCGGGATGCTCGGCCTGGAGACCGCGCTGTCGATCAGCGTCCTCGCCCTCGGCGGTCCCGCCGATGTGGACTGGGACGTGCTCGCCGAGCGCACCTCCCGCACCCCCGCGCGCATCGCGGGCCTCGAGGCCCACGGCCGCGACCCGCAGCCGGGCACCGAAGCGAACTTCACCCTCGTCGACCCCTCCGCGAAGTGGACCGTGGTGCCCGAAGGCCTCGCGTCCCTGTCTCGCAATACGCCCTACGCCGGGATGGAACTCCCGGTCACCATTGAAGCGACGTTCCTTCGCGGACGCGCCACCGTCCTGAACGGGAAAATTGCAGAGGAGATGTCCGAATGAGCAGCAGAGCACCCGCGATCCTCGTCCTCGAGGACGGCCGCGTCTTCCGCGGCGAGGCCTTCGGCTCGGTCGGCGAGACCTTCGGCGAAGCGGTCTTCAACACCGGCATGACCGGCTACCAGGAGACCCTCACCGACCCGTCCTACTACGGGCAGGTCGTCGCGCAGACCGCCCCGCAGATCGGCAACACCGGCTGGAACGACGAGGACGACGAGTCCCGCCGCATCTGGGTCGCCGGTTACGTCGTGCGCGACGCCGCCCGCACCGCCTCCAACTGGCGCGCCAAGCGCGGCCTCGAAGACGAGCTCGCCTCCCAGGGCATCGTGGGCATCTGCGGGGTCGACACCCGCGCCCTCACCCGCCACCTGCGCGAAGCAGGGGCGATGCGCGTAGGGATCTCCTCGCGCGACACCGATGTGGACGCGCTCCTCGCGAAGGTCAAGGCCTCGCCGCACATGGCCGGCGCCAACCACGTCGGCGCCGTGACCACGGCCGAGCCCTACACCTACGAGGCGAAGGAGCAGCGCTACACCGTGGCCGCCCTCGACCTGGGCATCAAGCGGAACACGCCGCGGCGCCTCGCCGAGCGCGGCATCACCACCACCGTGTACCCGGCCACCGCCGAGGTCGACCAGCTGCTCTCCCAGAAGCCCGACGCCGTGTTCCTCTCCAACGGCCCCGGCGACCCGGCCACCGCCGAGCACCAGGTCAAGGTCACGCAGGAACTGCTGCGCCGCAAGGTCCCCGTGTTCGGCATCTGCTTCGGCAACCAGATCCTCGGCCGCGCCCTCGGCCTGGAGACCTACAAGCTGAAGTTCGGCCACCGCGGCATCAACCAGCCGGTGCTCGACCGCCACACCAACAAGATCGAGATCACCGCCCACAACCACGGCTTCGCGCTGAAAGCCCCGGAGAGCGGCGAGTTCTTCGAGACCGACTTCGGCCGCGTCCAGGTCAGCCACGTGTGCCTCAACGACGACGTCGTCGAAGGCCTCACCTGCCTCGACGTACCCGCCTACTCCGTGCAGTACCACCCCGAGGCCGCCGGCGGGCCGCACGACGCCGACTACCTGTTCGACCGCCTGATCGAACTCATTCAGCAGCAAGAAGGGGCCCCGACCCATGCCTAAGCGCCCAGACCTCAAGCACATCCTGGTCATCGGGTCCGGACCCATCCAGATCGGCCAGGCCTGCGAGTTCGACTACTCCGGCACGCAGGCCTGCCGCGTGCTCCGCGAGGAGGGCCTGCGGGTCACCCTCGTCAACTCCAACCCGGCCACGATCATGACCGACCCCGAGTTCGCCGACGCGACCTACGTGGAGCCGATCACGACCGAGGTCATCGAGCAGATCATCGCCAAGGAGAAGCCCGACGCGCTCCTGGCGACCCTCGGCGGCCAGACCGCCCTCAACGCCGCCGTCGCCCTCCACGAGGCCGGCATCCTCGACAAGTACAACGTCGAGCTCATCGGCGCCGACATGGACGCCATCCAGCGCGGCGAGGACCGCCAGCAGTTCAAAGAGGTCGTCCTCAAAGTCGGCGGCGAAGTGCCGCGCTCGGCCGTGTGCCACAGCATGGACGAGGTCACCGCCACCGTGAAGGACCTCGGCCTGCCCGTGGTCATCCGCCCCTCCTTCACCATGGGCGGCCTCGGCTCCGGCATGGCCTACACCTGGGAGGACGTCGACCGCATCGCCGGGAACGGCCTCGCCGAGTCGCCCACCACCGAGGTCCTCATCGAGGAGTCCGTGCTCGGCTGGAAGGAGTACGAGCTCGAGCTCATGCGCGACCGCAACGACAACGTCGTGATCGTGTGCTCCATCGAGAACGTCGACCCCATGGGCGTCCACACCGGCGACTCCGTCACCGTCGCCCCCACGATGACCCTCACCGACCGCGAGTACCAGCACATGCGCGACATCGGCATCGCGATCCTGCGCGAGGTCGGCGTCGACACCGGCGGCTGCAACATCCAGTTCGCGATCGACCCGGCCGACGGCCGCATGATCGTCATCGAGATGAACCCGCGCGTCTCCCGCTCCTCCGCGCTCGCGTCGAAGGCCACCGGCTTCCCGATCGCGAAGATCGCCGCGAAGCTCGCCATCGGCTACACGCTCGACGAGATCCCGAACGACATCACCAAGGCCACCCCGGCCGCGTTCGAGCCCACGCTCGACTACGTCGTCGTCAAGGTCCCGCGCTTCACGTTCGAGAAGTTCCCCGGCGCCGACCCGACGCTCACCACCACCATGAAGTCCGTCGGCGAGGCCATGAGCCTCGGCCGGACCTTCCAGCAGGCCCTGCAGAAGGCCCTGCGGTCCACCGAGACCAAGCAGGCCGGGTTCTGGACCCGCCCCGACCCCGAGGGCGCCACCCTCGAGAACACCATGGAGGCCCTGCAGACCGCGCACGACGGCACGATCTACACCGCCGAGCGCGCCCTGCGCTTCGGCGCCTCGATCAGTGAAGTCCACGCGGCCTGCAAGATCGACCCGTGGTTCCTCGACCAGGTCGCCCAGCTCATCGACCTGCGCGGCGAGATCGAGGGCGCCGCCGTCGTCGACGAGGCCCTGCTCCGCAAGGCCAAGCGCGCCGGGTTCTCCGACGCCCAGGTCGCGGCCCTGCGCCCCGAGCTCGCCGGAGAGGACGGCGTGCGCCGCCTGCGCCACCGGCTCGGCCTGCGCCCGGTCTACAAGACCGTCGACACCTGCGCCGCCGAGTTCGAGGCCCACACGCCCTACCACTACTCGACGTACGAGGACGAGACCGAGGTCGCGCCCTCCAACCGGCCCAAGGTCATGATCCTCGGCTCCGGCCCCAACCGCATCGGCCAGGGCATCGAGTTCGACTACTCGTGCGTCCACGCCGTGCAGGCCCTGCGCGAGGCCGGGTACGAGACCATCATGGTCAACTGCAACCCCGAGACCGTCTCCACCGACTACGACACGGCCGACCGGCTCTACTTCGAGCCGCTCACCTTCGAGGACGTCACCGAGGTCTTCCACGCCGAGCACCAGTCCGGCACCGCCGCGGGCGGGCCCGGCGTCATCGGCGTCGTCGTCCAGCTCGGCGGCCAGACCCCGCTCGGCCTCGCCGAACGCCTCCAGAACGCCGGGCTCCCGATCGTCGGCACCTCGCCGAAGGCCATCGACAACGCCGAGGACCGCGGCGTCTTCGGCCGCCTCCTCGGCGAACTCGGGCTCGTCGCCCCCGACGGCGGCACCGCCACCTCCTACGAGGAGGCCCGCGAGGTCGCCGCCCAGATCGGCTACCCCGTGCTCGTGCGCCCCTCGTACGTCCTCGGCGGCCGCGGCATGGAGATCGTCTACGACGAGGACACCCTCGCCGGGTACATCTCCCGCGCCACCGAGGCCAGCCCCGAGCACCCGATCCTCATCGACCGGTTCCTCGACGACGCCATCGAGATCGACGTCGACTGCCTCTGCGACGGCACCGACTTCTACCTCGGCGGCATCATGGAGCACATCGAGGAGGCCGGCGTCCACTCCGGCGACTCCTCGTGCGCGCTCCCGCCGATCACCTTGGGCGCCACCGTGATCGAGCAGATCCGCGACTACACCGCGAAGCTCGCCTTCGGCATCGGCGTGCGCGGCCTCATGAACGTCCAGTACGCCCTGAAGGACGAGCAGCTGTACGTCCTCGAAGCGAACCCGCGGGCCTCGCGCACCGTCCCGTTCGTCTCCAAGGCCACCGCCGTGCCGCTCGCCAAGGCCGCCGCCCGCATCGCGCTCGGCGCGACCATCGCGGAGCTGCGCGCCGAGGGGATGCTCCTGCCCGTGGGCGACGGTTCCGACGCCGGACCGGAAGTCCCGATCAGCGTCAAGGAAGTCCTCCTGCCCTTCAAGCGGTTCCGCACCGTCGAAGGCGCCGGACTCGACGCCGTGCTCGGCCCGGAGATGAAGTCCACCGGCGAGGTGATGGGCATCGACTCGTCCTTCGGCCTGGCCTTCGCCAAGGCCACGCTCGCCGTCTACGGCAAGCTGCCCACCTCCGGGAAGGTCTTCGTCTCGGTCGCCGACCGCGACAAGCGCGCCATCGTCTTCCCGGTGCGCCGCCTCGTCGACCTCGGCTTCACCGTCTACGCCACCGAAGGCACCGGCCTGGTCCTCAAGCGCCACGGCATCGACTTCACGCCCGTCGCCCGCCACAGCGCCGGCACCGGCGAAGCCGGCGGAGGAATCGTCGAAGATGCCGTCAGCCTAATTGCCGCAGGCAATGTCGACCTGGTCATCACCACGCCCTCGGCCTCCTCGGGCCCGCGCACCGACGGCTGGGAGATCCGCTCGGCCGCCGTCGTCGCCGACGTCAGCTGCGTGACGACCATCCAGGGCGCGGCCGCCGCCACCCAGGCCATCGAGTCGGCCTCCCGCGGCGAGATCCGCGTCGCCTCCCTCCAGGAGCTGCACCAGCGCCTGCGCGGCGACGAAGCGACCGTCTGACACGCCGCCGGGTGAGCGGGTTCGCGGCGGTAGCCGTCCCGCTCACCCGGCGCATTGACGTATACAGGAATGAGCATGCTGTACCAGAAACTGGCCCGCCCGGTCCTGTTCGGGATCGGACGCGGCGACGCCGAGAAAGCGCACGAGACGACCCTGCGCTGGCTGACCCGCCTGTCCTCCCAGCGACAGGCCCGAAACGCGCTCATCAAGCTCAACCAGCTCAGCGCCCCCGTCACGGTCTTCGGGGTGCCCTTCCCCAACCCGATCGGCCTCGCCGCGGGCATGGACAAGAACGGCGTCGCGACGGGCGCCTGGCCCGCCCTCGGCTTCGGCTTCGCCGAGATCGGCACCGTGACCGCCCAGCCCCAGCCCGGCAACCCGAAGCCGCGCATGTTCCGCATGAAGCGCTCCGAGGGCATCGTCAACCGCATGGGCTTCAACAACCTCGGCGCGCAGGCCCTCGCCGCGCAGCTCACCGCCGCCCCGGCCGTGAACTGCCCGCTCGGGATCAGCATCGGCAAGTCGAAGGCGGTGCCCCTCGAAGGCGCGATCGACGACTACCTGACGTCGATGCGGTTCCTCTACCCGTTCGCCGACTACATCGCGATCAACGTCTCCTCGCCGAACACGCCGGGCCTGCGCCAGCTGCAGGACGCCGGGGCACTGCGGGCCCTGCTCGGCGCGCTGCGCACCGAAGGCGTGCGCCTGGCCGCCGGGCGCCAGCCGCGCCCGGTCCTGGTCAAGATCGCGCCCGACCTCACCGAGCCCGCCATGGCGCAGCTCCTGGAGGTCTGCCTCGAGACCGGCGTCGCGGGCGTCATCGCCACGAACACGACGCTCGGCCGCGACGGCGTGGACCCGAGCGATGACGCGATCGCCGCCGAGCCCGGCGGCATGTCCGGGAAGCCGCTCACGCAGATCTCGCGCGAGATCGTGCGGTTCGTGCACCGCGAGACCAACGGGACGCTGCCGATCATCGGCTCGGGCGGCGTCATGACCGCCGACGACGCGCAGGCCATGTTCGACGCGGGCGCGAGCCTCGTCCAGCTCTACTCGGGCCTCGTCTACAACGGCCCCGGCCTGGTGCGCAGCAGTGTGCGCCGCTACCGCAACGCCGCCCGCCAGGGCCACCGCTCCCCTCAGAACCGCTGAAGACGAAGGAAACGCCATGCCCACCAAGAAGGACTTCGGCTCCCGGGCCCACCACTTGTCGCAGGCCAGGGGCCCGCTGTGCGCCGGGGTCGACCCGCACGGCGCCCAGCTGCAGCAGTGGGGGCTCGACGACGACCTGGCCGGGGCCGAGCGCTTCGCGATGACCCTCGTCGAGGCCACCGCTGAACATTGCGCGTTCATCAAGCCGCAGTCGGCGTTCTACGAGCGGTTCGGTTCGAAGGGCATCGCGCTCCTCGAACGGGTGATCGCGGCGTCCCGCCAGGCCGGTGCGCTCGTGATCCTGGACGTCAAGCGCGGCGACATCGGCTCGACCATGGCCGCCTATGCGCAGGCCTACCTCGACCCGGCCTCGCCGCTGGCGGTCGACGCGATCACGGTGAGCCCGTTCCTGGGCACCGGCTCGCTGCAGCCCGCCTTCGACCTCGCCAAGGAGCACGGCAAGGGCCTGTTCGTGCTGGCCCGCACCTCGAACCCCGAGGGCAAGCAGGTGCAGACGGCCAAGCGGCGCGACGGCAAGTCCGTGGCGCAGGGGGTCATCGACGAGGTCATCGAGCAGAACGGCGACGCGGACCCGATGGGCCCGTTCGGCATCGTCATGGGCGCCACCATCGGGGCCTGCGCCTCCGAGAGCGAGGCGCGCCTGCGTGAGTCGACTTACGGAATCACGCACACCACCGTTCGCCAACGTGACACCGCTCACGACTTGTCGCAGTTCAACGGCCCCGTGCTGGTCCCGGGCATGGGCGCCCAGGGCGGGCGCCCGAGTGATCTTCCGCGCGTCCTCGGCGCGGCAACGAACTTCGCAATCCCGTCCTATTCCCGACAAATCGCACAGCCGGGGCCGACCGTGGCGAGCATTCGCACCGCCGTCGAGGCGTTGCAGGAGGAATGCCGCGCCGCGATGGGGGAATAAACCAGCGGATTCGGGGCCCGAAATTTGCCCCACCCCCGGTCGCAGGCGTGTCGGACACTGGGGTTACCGTTCCCGAGCTGGGTATGCTTCACCGATACCCGCACGTCAAGGTCCACAGGGACGAAACCATCGACTGCAAGGAGACCCCGTGCCGCTCCCTAAACTGACTCCGGAACAGCGCGCCGCAGCCCTTGAGAAGGCCGCCCTGGCCCGCAAGGCCCGCGCCGAGCTCAAGGAGAAGCTGAAGTCGGGCGAGACCACCCTGGAGCAGGTCCTCAAGGACGCCGCCACCGACGACATCCCGGGCAAGATGAAGGTCTCGGCCGTGCTGAAGGCCCTCCCGGGCATCGGCGACAAGCGCGCCACCCAGATCATGGAGAAGCTGAAGATCGCTGACTCCCGTCGCCTCCGCGGCCTCGGCGAGCACCAGCGCGCCGCGCTTCTGGATGAATTCAAGGGCGACCAGGCCTAAGTTCGGGTAGTAGTAGTCGCGTGAGCATCGATCACCACCACGCAGCCCCGGCCCAGCGCCTGACGGTCCTGTCCGGCCCGTCAGGAGTCGGCAAGGGCAGCGTCAAGGCCCTCATCCAGGAGTACTACCCGTGGGTCTGGCTCTCCGTGAGCTGCACGACCCGCAAGCCGCGTCCTGGTGAGGTCGACGGCGCCGACTACCACTTCGTGTCGACCGAGCAGTTCGAGTCGATGATCGCCGCGGGGGAGTTCCTTGAGTGGGCCTCCTACGCGGGGAACCTCTACGGAACCCCCCGCGGCCCGGTCGAGGAGCGCCTGCGCGCCGGACTCCCGGCGCTGCTGGAGATCGAACTGCAGGGCGCCCGCCAGGTCCGCCGGACCATGCACGACGCCCAACTGGTGTTCCTCGCGCCGCCGTCGTGGGACGAACTCGTCCGCCGCCTCACCGGGCGGGGGACCGAGGACGAGGCCACGATCGCGCGCCGCCTGGACGCCGCCCGCCAAGAGCTCGCCGCGGAGGCCGAGTTCGATCACACAGTCACCAATGTGTCGATCGAGCAGGCGGCCGCTGAGCTGGTAGAGTTGCTCAGTTCTCCGGCGATCGTCAAGTCCGGAGCGCGCTAGGTCCGGCATCCCGGACCCGGCAGCAACACACGAGTCGTACACGAAGGAATACACGTGTCAGGGACTGTCGCCGACCCGATCGGCATCACCAACCCGCCGATCGACGACCTGCTCAAGAAGAGCGAGTCGAAGTATCAGCTGGTCATCTACTCGGCCAAGCGCGCGCGCCAGATCAACGCGTACTACTCCCAGCTGGGCGAAGGCCTGCTGGAGTACGTCGGCCCGCTCGTCGAGACCACGCCCGAGGAGAAGCCGCTGTCGATCGCCATGCGCGAGCTCGACAAGGGCCTGCTCGAGACGAAGGCGTTCGACGACCCCGAGGCGTAAGCTTCGCGCGTGAACATCGTCCTGGGCGTGTCCGGCGGCATCGCCGCCTACAAGGCCTGCATCCTGCTCCGCCTCCTCAAAGAATCCGGTCACGACGTCCAAGTGATCCCGACCGAGGCGGCGCTGCATTTCGTCGGTGAAGCCACCTGGGAGGCCCTTTCGGGCCACCGGGTGGCTTCCGGCGTCTTCTCCGACGTGTCCGAGGTCAAGCACGTGCGCCTCGGCCGTCAGGCCGACCTCGTCGTGGTCGCCCCCGCGACCGCCGACCTGCTCGCGCGGGCCGCGCACGGCCGCGCCGACGACCTCCTCACCAGCACCCTGCTGACCGCGACCTGCCCCGTCGTGTTCGCCCCGGCGATGCACACGGAGATGTGGGAGCACGCGGCCACGCGCGCGAACGTCGCCACCCTGCGCGAGCGCGGCGCGCACGTCGTCGAGCCCGACTCGGGCCGCCTCACCGGCGCCGACACCGGCCCCGGGCGCCTGCCCGAGCCCGAGTCGCTCTTCGCCCTCATCAAGGGCTTCCTCACATCCCCCGCTCGTGACCTGGTGGGCCGCAAGGTCCTCGTCACCGCGGGCGGCACCCGCGAGGCGATCGACCCGGTCCGCTTCATCGGCAACCACTCTTCAGGCAAGCAGGGCATCGCGCTCGCCGCGGCGGCCGCCGCGCGCGGCGCCGACGTGCACCTGATCGCCGCCCACATCGACGCCGCCCTGCCCGCCGGGATCAGCGTCGAACGCGTCTCCTCCACGGCCGAACTGCACGGGGCCACCTTGAAGGCCGCCGCCGAGGCCGACGCGGCCGTGCTCGCGGCCGCTCCGGCCGACTTCACTCCCAAGAATTCATCGGATCGCAAACTCAAACGCAAAGGCGACATAGACCTCGCTTTGACTTCGACGACGGACATCTCCGCCGCTGTTGGCGCCGCGAAACGCCCCGGCCAGGTCCTCGTCGTCTTCGCCGCCGAGACCCACGACGGACCCGAGCACGCCATGCGAAAGCGCGAGGCCAAGCACGCCGATCTGGTCGTCCTGAACGACGTTTCGGGTGGTGCCGTGTTCGGCTCGGCGGAGAACTCGGTCACCGTGTTCGACGAACGTGGCGAAGTCGACGTCCGCGAGCGCGTCTCCAAGGAGGTCGTTGCCGACGCCATCTGGGATGCCGTCTCAGCGCGGCTCCCGCTGAGTGGACGGGATTGACACCGCGTGGCCGCCGCGTGCCGACTTGGTGGCAAGATCTTCAGCGCATAGACTTGTGAGCTGCGAAGTCAGTTGAAGAGCGCCGTATCGCGGCGTGGAAGTGTTGAGGAGTGCCGTGGCACGTCGCCTGTTCACCTCCGAGTCGGTCACTGAGGGCCACCCGGACAAGATCGCCGACCAGATCTCCGATGGGATTCTGGACGCCCTGCTCGCGGAGGACCCCTCCAGTCGGGTCGCGGTCGAAACCCTCATCACCACCGGTCAGGTGCATGTGGCGGGTGAGGTCACGACCCACGCCTACGCGGACATCCCCCGGATCGTGCGCGACGTGATCCTGCGGATCGGGTACGACTCCTCCAAGAAGGGCTTCGACGGCGCCTCGTGCGGCGTGAACGTCTCGATCGGCGGCCAGAGCCCCGACATCGCCCAGGGCGTCGACAAGGCCTGGGAGTCCCGTGTGGACGCCGCCGAGCACGACGAGCTCGACCTCCAGGGCGCGGGCGACCAGGGCCTCATGTTCGGTTTCGCGTGCCGCGAGACCCCCGAGCTGATGCCGCTGCCGATCGCCTTGGCGCACCGCCTCTCCCAGCGGCTGACCGAGGTCCGCAAGGACGGCACCGTGCCGTACCTGCGCCCTGACGGCAAGACCCAGGTCACCATCGAGTACGAAGGCAACAAGCCGGTCCGCCTCGACACGGTGGTCGTCTCCAGCCAGCACGCGCCCGACATCTCGCTCGACTCGCTTCTGGCGCCCGATGTCGCCGAGCACGTCATCGCGCCGGTCGTCTCGGGCCTGGACCTCGACACCGAGGGCTACAAGCTCCTGGTCAACCCGACCGGCCGCTTCGAGATCGGCGGCCCGATGGGCGACGCCGGTCTGACCGGCCGCAAGATCATCGTCGACACGTACGGCGGCTACGCCCGCCACGGCGGCGGCGCGTTCTCCGGCAAGGACCCGTCGAAGGTCGACCGCTCGGCCGCCTACGCCGCCCGCTGGGTCGCGAAGAACGTCGTGGCCGCCGGGCTCGCCGAGCGCTGCGAGGTCCAGGTCGCGTATGCGATCGGCAAGGCCAAGCCCGTCTCGATCGCCGTGGACGCCATGGGCACTGAGACCGTGGACCCGGCCGCGATCGAGCGCGCCGTGCTCGAGGTCTTCGACCTCCGCCCGGCCGCGATCATCCGCGACCTCAACCTGATCCGGCCGATCTACTCCAAGACCGCCGCCTACGGCCACTTCGGTCGCGAACTCCCCGAGTTCACCTGGGAGGCCACCGACCGGGCCGCGGCCCTCAAAGAAGCCGTGAGCTAATCACCGACGCAACCCGCCGGGCCCCGTCGACTGTCGGCGGGGCCCGGTATTTTTATCCGATGGACGAGTCCCCGGCACGATACGCAGCGGTCTGCGTTGACCACCCGTTGCCGCAGCTCAACCAGCTTTTCGACTACCGGGTGCCGGTGGAGCTCTTGGACGAGGTGCGCCCGGGGTGCCGGGTCGCGGTGCGGTTCAGCGGGCGCAAGCTCAAGGCCACCGTGATGGAGCTGCGGGACCGGACGGAGTTCCCCGGGAAGATCCTGCCGGTGCTCGAAGCGGTCCCGCCGGGGCCGGTGCTCACCGGTGAAGTGGCGGCGGCGGCGCGGCGGGTCGCGGACCGGTATGCGGGGAACCTCGCGGACGTGCTGCGGCTCGCGCTGCCGGAGCGGAAGATCCGGGTCGAGAAGGAGCCGGTGGCGGAGGCGCTGCCGGTGGACGCGCCGACTGACACTCACTGGAATAGATATATCGCTGGCGAGGCATTCCTGCGCGCGGTGCGCGAAGGGAAGTCGCCGAGGATCGTCTGGAACGCGGTCCCAGGAGAGGACTGGGCGGCGCGGTTGGCGGAAGCGGCTGCGACGGCCTCGGCCGCCGGGCGCGGCGCGCTGCTCGTCGTTCCGGACCAGTACGACCTGGAGCGGCTCGATGCGGCGCTCACAGAGGTGCTCGGGCCGGATCGCCATGTGACCCTGTCGAACGCGATGGGGCCGACCCCGCGGTACCGGTCGTTCCTCAAGGCGCTCCGGGGCGAGGTGCGGGTCGTGGCCGGGACGCAGGTGGCGATGCTCGCGCCCGTGGAACGCCTCGGCCTGGTCGCGGTCTGGGACGACGGGGACAAGAACCTCGTCAGCCTGCACGCCCCGCACCCGCACGCCCGCGAGGTGCTGCTGACCCGCGCCGAGCTGGCCGGGGCCGCGTGCGTGGTCGGCGGGTTCTCGCGCACGCCGCAGGCGCAGCTGCTGGTCGAGACCGGTTGGGCCCATTCGGCTCCCGGGCAGCGCAGCGCGCTGCGCGAGGCCTCGCCGCGCGTGGTGCCGATCGGCGACGACGCCGACCTGTCGGCCGACCCGTCGAGTTCGACGGCCCGGCTGCCCACGGTCGCTTGGGAAGCGGCCAGGAAGGCGCTCAACGCCGACCAGCCGGTCCTGCTGCAGGTGCCGCGGCGCGGGTACGTTCCGGCGGTGTCCTGCCAGCGCTGCCGCACCCGGGCCCAGTGCCCGGAATGCACTGGGCCGCTGCGGCTCACGGGCCCGCGCCGACCGCCGGTGTGCACGTGGTGCGGGCGGGTCGACGAGCACCACAAGTGCCAGGAATGCGGGTCGCCGCAGATCCGCGCGGTGGTGATCGGGGCCGCCAGGACCGCTGAGGAGCTTTCGAGCGCGTTCCCCGGCGTCGAGGTGGTCGAGTCGAATGCTTCGGAGCGTTTGGACGCGATCCCGGCGGGGCGGCGGATCGTCGTCTCGACGCCCGGTGTCGAACCTGCTGCGCCGCAGGGCTACGGCGCGGTGCTGCTGCTCGACACGTGGGCGCAGCTGACCCGGGCGGAGCTGACCGCTGCCGAAGAGGCGCTGCGGATCTGGATGAACGCGGTGGCGCTGGCGGCGCCGACGGGCACCGCTGTCGTCACGGCTGACGGCGGTCTGCCGGTGGTGCAGGCGCTGATCCGTTGGGACGCAGGGTGGTTCGCAGCACAGGAGCTCGCGGACCGGTCGGAGCTGGGGTTCCCGCCGGTGATGAAGTTCGCGGCTTTGACGGGGCCGAACGGGGAGGCGGAGAAGATCGCCGCGAACCTGCCTTCAGGTTTGGGTGCCGAGGTGATCGGGCCGATCCCGGTGGACGAGCACACGGAGCGGCTGCTGCTGCGGGTGCGCCGCCGCGACGGCGCGGCCCTCGCGAGTGTGCTCGCGAAGGCCACCGCGGAGCGGTCGCTGGCGAAGGCCGAGCAGGTGAAGATCCAGATCGATCCGCGCGAGATCGCTTGAGCCTCAGCGGCTCGCGGGCTTCCAGCCTTTCTCGGTGGTGATGAGGAGCCGCTTGCCCGCGGCGTCCGGGTCGGCCGCGGCCTGGAGTATGCCGGTGGCGGCGTCCGCGAACGGGAGCGTCGGCAGCCCTGGCACTTTGCCGACCTCGTCGAGGTCCTTCACGGCCATGTGCGCCGGTACGCCTTCGTTGAGGTTAACCGGGTAGACCACTGTCCAGCTGATGCCGGAGGTCGGTAGTAGCCGTTCGGACGCCTCCTTGTCGGCGAAGAGCGGGGCGGTCATGGTCCGGTAGATGAACCGGGCGAAGCCGGAGGCTTTGGCCGCGGTGTCGCCGACGCCGAAGGCCGAGACGAGGACGAGCCTCCCGGCCCCGGATGCCTTGACGGCTTCGATGATCAGCGGCACGTGCTGCTGCATGAAGTCGACCGGTTTGCGCGATCCCTTCCTGAACTTCGGGCCGATGGCGACGATGACGGCGTCGGTTCCGGTGAAGGCGGCCGTCATGGCCGGGACGTCGTGTGCGGCGCCCGCGACGGTCTGCAGTCCGGGCTGATCGGCGACGGGTTCGGGCCTGCGGGCAATGGCGACGACCTCGTGTCCGGCGGCGAGTGCCTGCTCTACGACGTGGCGTCCGATGCTCCCGGTGGCGCCGACTACTGCGATGCGCATTTCCTGCTCCTCGATTCGGGGTCAGTTCTGATGGTCGCGTGCCCGCGTCCTCGGCGGGGGCGATCTGGTCCGATCCGACCCCCGGTACGGCCGCGAGCGCGGTCAGAACTCTGTCGGGGAGGCGCCGACCGCGAGGACGGCGATGATGCGGAGCAGGACCCAGCCGACCGCGATCCAGCCGAGGACGATGCCAGCTGTGGCGAGGCCCGCCCCGGCCTGGCCGGTCTCCTCGATCTGGCGTTTGGCGATGTTGCCGAAGATGATGCCCAGGAAGCCGAAGCACAGGCAGAGGCCGACGATGCCGACGACGAGGGCGGCGACGGCGTAGCCGTTGGTGCCGGGTTTGGGCGGGTACTGGTAGTAGTACGGCCCTGCGGGCGCGTACTGCGGCGGCGGCGCCGGGTATTCGGGGGCGGGCGGCGTATCCGGTTCGGCGTCGGCGGTCCCGGTTTCCGGGTCGGGAGCGTCTGCGGCGGGCTCGGCCGGTTCGGGCGCGGGCTCTGCGGGGCGGGGTTCGTCCTGGGACATGTCGGGGTCCTTCACGTCAGGGGGACTTCGATTGTCGCAGTAACGGACCGGGAGGGGTCCCGCCGCTGCTCACTCAGGTTCGCCGCGCCCGAGCCGGGCCCGGGCGACGAGCCACAGTTCGCGCAGGCGCTGGCGGAACACCGGTTCACCGGGGTCCGCTGTCGGCCCCGCCCCGGGCCCGCTTGCCGAGGAGTTCGGCGACCTCGGCGCGCCCGTGCGTGCCGATCGAGTCGTGCAGGCGCAGGGCCCGCGCCCAGTGCGTGCGGGCGCCCTTGTCGTCGGACTGAGCTGCGAGGGAGTTGCCGAGGCCGTGGTTGGCGCGGGCCTCCTCGTACGGGTCGGGGGCGGCCTCGACCAGGTCGAGCGCTTCGCGGTGGAGGCGTTCGGCGGTGGCCGGGTCGCCGACGACGTTGTACGTGAACCCGGTGTTGTTGAGCACCTCGAGGCGCAACTCCATGCTGGGGACGCTCGCGGTCGCGTCGAGCGCCTTCTCGCACAGCGCCTTCGCCTGGTCGTGGAGGCCCTGGTGGGCGCGTGCGTACGCGAGGCGGCTGCGGATGAACGCCTCGCCGAACTCGTCCCCGGAGTCCCGGTACGCGTCGAGGGCCCGGTCGAGGAGGTCGGCGGCCGCCTCGGGGTCGTGGTCGCGCAGGCGCAGGCGGGCCAGCCCGGCGAGGGCGGCGCCGAGGTTCTGGCTCCAGCCCCGGTCGGCGAAGGTCTTGACGGACTTCTCGAACCCGCTCTGGGCGTTCGCGTTGTCGCCGACGAGGAGGTCGAGGTGGGCGATGTCGTCGAGCGCGTTGGCCTCGCGTACGGCGTCGCCGAGTTCGCGGAAGCCCTCGGCGACCTCGACGGCGCACTGCCGGGCCTCGGCGAGGCGCCAGCGCTGGCTGTGGCACCACCCGAGGGCGGCGAGGGCGACGAGTTCACCGTGGCGGTCGCCAAGCTCGGCGGCGAGGTCCCGGGACGCGGTGAGGTGGTATTCGGCGTCGTCGAGGGCGCCGATGGCGCGGTGTGTGCTGCCGATCTGGTAGCGGACGGTGGCCTCGTGCCGCTTGTCGCCTTCGGTCTGGGTGGCCTCGAGCGCGACGGCGAGGCAGTCGAGGGCCTCGGTGCGCAGGCCGCGCAGGTACTGGAAGCGCCACAGCGCGGTCGCGAGGCGGGCGGCGTGCCAGCGGTGGCCGGTGGCGGCGGCGTGGCGGAGCGTCTCGGTGAGCGCCGAGTGGCGGGTGTCGAGCCATTCGAGGGCGGCTTCGGCGGTCGCGAATGCTGCTGGGGGGACGTCGGTCTCGGGGACCACTTCGGGGTCGAGGCCGAACAGGACGGGCCAGGCTCCGGCGACGGAGGCGATGCACCAGTCGTAGAGGCGCGCCAGGGCCGCGTCGCGGTCGGGCTGGTTTTCGGCCTGCTCGCGGGCGTAGGCGCGGACGAGGTCGTGGACGCTCCATCGGCCGTCGCCGACAGCAGCGGTGAGGTGCACTTCGGCGAGGCGGTGGAGCGCGGCCGCAGCGTCGGCGACGGCGGTGCCGGTGAGGGCGGCGATGCCGGAGGGCTCGAACTCGGTGGCGGGGTGGAGGCCGATCGCGTTGAGCGCCAGGTGTTCGGCGGGTTCGAGGCGGGCGCGGGTGACGTCGAGGCAGGAGCGTAGCCCGGCGGCCTCGTCGCCGGGGAGGTCGAGGTGGGCGAGGGGCGCGCTGGCGATGCGGTCGCGCAGGTCGCCGAGGGCCTGCTCGGGGTGGGCGAGGGACTGGCAGGCGGCGAGGCGCAGGGCGAGGGGGAGGTCGCCGCAGGCGGCGGCGAGGCCGCGGGCCGCTTGCGGGTCGGTGGCGATGCGGTCGCGTCCGACCATGGCGCCCAGGAGGTCCATGGACTCCTCGCGGGCGAGCGGGGCGAGGCGCAGGTGCGGGACGCCGTGCGTCGCGGTGAGTCCGAATAGGACGGTTCGGGCGGTGATGAGGGCGGCGGAGCCTCCGGTGCCGGGGAGGAGGTCGCGGAGCTGCTCGGGGCTGCGGGCGTTGTCGAGGACGACGAGGACGCGGCGGTGGCTCAGGAGCGAGCGGTACATCGCGGCGCGCTCGTCCACGTCCGCCGGGATCTCGTCGGTGTCGGTGCCGAGCGCGGTCAGGAACCGCTGCAGCACCGGCGAAGGCGTGAGCGGGTCTGCGCCGGAGAAGCCGCGGAGGTCGACGTAGAGCTGCCCGTCGGGGTAGTCGTCGAGGGCCCGGTGGGCCCAGTGGAGGACGAGCGCGGTCTTGCCGATCCCGGCGGAACCGGCGACGACGACGGCGCGCGGCGCGGTCTCGCGCGTGTGCTCGCCGATGAGGCGCAGTTCGCGCTCGCGGCCGGTGAAGGCGTGCGGGGCGGGCGGGAGCTGGCGGGGGACCTGCCCGGCGTCGGCCACGTCGGAGGCGGCGATCCGGGAGCACTGCGCCAGCCACGTGTCCACAGTGGCCTCATCGCCGCCGCAGGCGCGCACGAGCGCGGCGACCACCTCGGAGCGGGGGAGCGAGTCGCGGTTGAGCACGGCCGCGAGCGTGGAGGTCGGGAGCCAGTCCCCGTGGTCGCGGGCGCGGCGGCTGACCTCCCGGATGCTCAGCCCCGAGCCGGCGCGCAGCTCGCGGAGCAGGGCCACCATCTGGGGCGCCGAACCGGCGGCGGAGGGGTCAAGGCCATTGAGGGAATGACGCACATCACTGAGTGTACCGAGACCCATGCGTCCCCGTCCGCCCCGTCCGGGACGCACCGGGACACTCGCAGTCATTGCCGCCCACCGGGATCGGGTGGTGCACTGGAATCCTCCGGGAAGGCCCGCGGTCCTTCGGGGCCGATCATCCCTTCCGGACTGTCCCTTCCAGGCTGTTCCTTCCAGGAAACTCGGGCCGACCAGTGCTGTCGTCGGCCCGTCCTCCCGGCCGCTCCGCTTCGGGGCGGCCGGGCTTCTCAGCAGATCGTGCCCGGGGTCGCGGCCGTCGCCGCCGCCAGGTCGCGGATCAGCTCCAGGTCCACCTTCTCCGGCCTCGAGAACCGCAGGCAGCTCTTGCCCATGTCGTAGCCCGCGAGGCGCTCGGCGAAGGCGTCCCGCACGTCCGTGCGCAGCACGTAGAACGAGATGTACCGCCGCTGCGACGCGAACGCGATCCCGTCCTCGCCCCGCTCGAACGCGGGCATGCCGTAGGCCATGACCTCCGCGAACCCGGGCATCGCCGCCCGGCACACGTCCCGGATCGCCGTCATCACCGGCCGGCGCTCCGCGGGGAGCTGCGCCAGGTACTCGTCCACGGTCGCCGCGTCGCTCTGCACCATCCCCAGAACGTAGCGCCGATGCGCGCCGAAGCGATGAGTTTCGGCGCGCCGCCTCGTCTCAACTGATGCAATCGGCTTATCGAATCCGCTCGGAAGGACGAACCGCCATGCAGAAGATCGTCACCAACATCTGGTACCAGGACAACGCCGCCGAAGCCGCCGTCGAGTGGTACCTCACCCTCTTCGAGGACGCCAAGGTCACCAGCACCATCCCCTACGTCGAGGACGCCCACGGCAAGACCGGCGACGCCATGGTCGTCAACTTCGACCTCGCCGGGCAGTCGTTCACCGCCATCAACGGCGACGACTCCGCCAAGCACGACCACGCCATGTCGCTGCTCATCAACTGCGACACCCAGGAAGAGGTCGACCGACTCTGGGACGCGTTCCTCGCCAACGGCGGCAGCGAGATCCAGTGCGGCTGGATCGCCGACAAGTGGGGCGTCAACTGGCAGGTCTGGCCCACCCAGGCCGACCAGTACGTCGGCGGCCCCGACAAGGAGGCCGCCGTGCGCGCCGTCCAGGCCATGTACGCCATGAAGAAGATCGACCTCCAAGGCCTCAAAGACGCCTACGAAGGCTCCTAGGACCGAAACCGGGCAGGCCCGGTCCCCCGCGCGGGGGACCGGCGCCCCACCCCGGAGGGAAGCCGCCCGCCCCCGCGCCTGCGAAGCTTGACCCATGAACCGCCGCTGGCACAATGGCCCCATGCGCCTCCTCGCCCCGCTCTGGTCCCGGGCCACCTACCGCGGCTGGGTCTGGGCGATCCTCGGCGGCGCGCTCATGATGCCGTTCATGATGGTCGGCGCCCTCGGCTACAACTTCCTCAACCCGGACGCCGGGTTCGACGGCGTCATCGAACCCGTCGTCTTCGCCGCCGTCCTCCCGCTCGTCGCCGCCGCCTCGCTCCTCCTGCCCGACCGCGAAGTCGAGCGCACGGCCGCCCGCCGCCTCCTCGGCGCCGAGTTCGCCTCGCCCGCCGACGACGACTCCTGGAACTCCCGCTGGCGCACCGGCTGCTGGTTCACCCTCCACGCCGCGATCGGCGGCGTCGTCAGCGGCATCACGCTCGCCCTCGTCCCCTTCGCCGCCTTCCTGGTCCACTACGGCGCGCTCCGCACGTTCACGGACGGGCCCGTCGACACCCGCTGGTACGACGGCTGGTTCTCCGACTGGGGCCTGCTCACCGGCCCGCTGTGCCTGGTCGCCCTCATCGCGCTCGTCGCCGCCGTCACCGCCGCCATGAGGGCCTTCGCGCCCAAGCTCCTCGGCCAGGGCGCGAGCGACCGCCTCGCCGCCTCCCGCGCCGAGGCCGCCCGCCTCGCCGCCCGCAACCGCATCGCCCGCGAACTCCACGACTCGGTCGGGCACGCCCTCTCCGTGGTCGTCGTCCAGTCCGAGGCCGCCTCGCGGCTCATCGCCCGCGACCCCGCGTTCGCCGCCGAGGCCATGGCCGCCGTCGGCGAGACCGCGCGCGGCGCGCTGGCCGAACTCGACGCCGTGATCGGGGCCCTGCGCGAGGACCGCGAGGGCTCGCGCGCTCCGCAGCGCGACCTCTGCGACCTCTCGGCGCTCGTCAAGGAGTCCGGCGTGGCGGTCGACCTGCGCCTCACCGGCGACCCGGAGACATTGGGCCGCTTGGCGTCCCGCGAGATCTACCGGATCGTCCAGGAGGCGCTGACGAACGTGATCCGCCACGCCGACGAGCCGCGCGCCTCGGTCACGGTGGACGTCGGGACCGCCGAGGCCGCCGTCACGGTGACCAGCCCGGCCGCGCGCCGCCCGCGCGGCAGGCAGGGCGGCCGGGGCCTCATCGGCATGGCCGAACGCGCCGCCGTCCTCGGCGGGACCGCCGGAACCGAATGGGGCGCAGGCGAATGGACCGTCCGCGCCGCCGTACCGATCGACCAGAAGGGCCGGGAATGACCGCACCGCTGCGCATCGCGCTGATCGACGACGAGGCCCTGATCCGCACCGGGTTCGCCGCGATCATCGGCGCCGAACCGGACCTCGAGGTCGTCGCCCAGGGCGCCGACGGGATCGACGCGCTCACCATCGCCCGCTCGGGCAAGGCCGACGTGCTCCTCATGGACGTGCGGATGCCCACAGTGGACGGCATCCAGGCGACCGAGCGGATCGTCGCCGAGCTCGCCGCGCCGCCGAAGATCCTCGTCGTCACCACCTTCGACAACGACGACTACGTGTGGCAGGCCCTGCGCGCCGGGGCCGACGGGTTCCTGCTCAAGCGCACCCGCGTCGAAGACCTCCTCGCGGCCGTCCGGCTCGTGGCCCGCACCGACGCGCTCCTGTTCCCCGAAGCGGTCCGCCGCCTCGCCGCTGCGGCCCCGGCCCGCAAGGCCCCCAAAGGCATCGCCGACCTCAGCGAACGCGAACGCGAAGTCCTCGTGCTCGCCGCCAGGGGCCTCTCGAACCAGGAGATCGCCGCCGAGCTCTTCCTCGGCCGCGAGACCGTCAAGACCCACCTCAGCGGCGTCTACGCCAAACTCGGCGTCCGCGACCGCACCCAGGCCGTCATCGCCGCCTACGAAGGCGGCCTCGTCTGAGTCTGATAGCGGCGCCCGGCCCCGAGTGCGCGAGGCCGGACGCCTTCCTATGCGGTGAACACCGCGGTCTCACCGGGATCGGTGCCCTCGATGGTGAAGGCCTCGGACATGACGACCATGCCGACCGTGCTCTGGTCGGCCGTCGGCTCAACGGCAGGCTCGGCCAGGTCGGACTCGGTGGCCGCGAGACCCGCGGTCGACTCCTCCTCGGCCTCGCCGCCGCTCGCCGCGACCACGGTCAGCGCGGCCTCCATGCCGTGCAGCGTTCCCCGCAGGTATTGGAGGTTCCGCCACGTGGCGGCGTGGAACTCCAGGTACTGGCCCGCAGCGTTCTCGGCCGCGCCCGGCGCGGTCCCGAACGCCGGGGCCCGGCTCAGGGTCCCGGTGTCCAGCACCGGGATGACCTGGTTCTCCAGCGCGTCGAGCAGTTCCAGCAGGAACAGCCGGTACTCCTCGATCGCCTCGGGGTCGAACACCCGCTCGTCTGCCATCGCGCGTCTCCTCGCTAGCTGTAGGGGTCGTCGCCGGGCTTGACGTAGCCCCAGGCGAAGTCGGTCTCACGGAAGCGGAGGTCCTCGTCCTCCGCCTCGTCGTCCTCATCGGACTTGCCCTTCTTGCGGGCCTCGGCCGCCTGTTGCTGCTGCTGCGGCGCACCGCTGACCATCGCGGTCCTCGACCCGCCCGCGCCGCCGCCCGCTCCGCCCGACGGGGCCGCGCCCGCCGTCGCGGCCGTGCCGAACGAGCCCGGCATCGTCGGCCCGAACCCGCCCCCGGGGCCCGCGCCGCCGGTCGTCACCGGCACCGATCCCGGAACGGCACCGGCGC
This sequence comes from Glycomyces sp. NPDC050141, assembly GCF_055586545.1. Classification (NCBI taxonomy): domain Bacteria; kingdom Bacillati; phylum Actinomycetota; class Actinomycetes; order Glycomycetales; family Glycomycetaceae; genus Glycomyces; species Glycomyces sp. NPDC050141. The sequence continues at coordinate 42,122 of NZ_JBVJHZ010000035.1, forward strand.
CGCCGCCGAAGCCCCCGCCGAACCCGCCGCCACCGCCGCTCGCCAGGCCGCCCGAGACCTCCTCGGCCGCCGCCGCTTCCTCCCAGGGGTCGGCGGCGGCCTCGGATGCCGTCTCGGTCGCGGCGACCGAGCCGTCCCCGCCGGGCGGCACCGGCGTCGGGTCCTGCGTCGTCTGCGGCGCCACCGGCGGCGCGGGCTGCTCCATCACCGGCGGTTCGAGGTCCATATAGGCCGCGTCCGCACTGTCCGGGTACGGCCGGTCCGCGCCCGAAGTCTGCAGCGAACCCAGCTGCTCGCTCTGGCCCGTGCGCTTCTCGCCGATCGACTCGTCGATCGCCGCCTGCCGCTCGGTGTACGCCGCCAGCTCGGCATCGATACGCGAACCGAAGCCCGACTTCGCCTCCTCGCCCGCCGCCACGCGCGCGTCGGAAGGAACCGCACCGACCACAGTAGCGACGGTCTCGCCCGCCTTCTGCTCGATGAACGCGCGGACCTCCGCCGCCAGCGCCGGATCGGCCCCGCCCAGCTCGAGCGCCTTCTCGGCCTCCTCGCAGGTCATCTGGATGCAGTCGCCGTGCCACCACGCGGGCCGCACGTGGATCGCGACCAGGTTCGTCCACTCGCCGTCCGCGCCGACCAGCGGCGCCGGGTAGGGGATCTCGCCGGAGTCGCCGCCCTGGAGCGTGTAGATCGCCTCTTCGCGGTGCTTGAGCTCCTGCGCGGCCGCCTCGACGTCGTCGAGGACGCCCTCCAGGAGGGCGCGGGCCTGGTCGGTCTGGTCGGCGAACGCGTCGAAGTCCGTTCCGGCCCAACCGGTCGAGAGCGCCGTCAGCTGCGTCTTGAGGCGGGCGGGCCACTCGCCGATGACGGCCGCGACCTCCTCGTTCCAGCCGGTGCGCAAGCGCTGCAGCGAGAACGAGTCGGGGTCGATCGGGCGCACCGCGCTCACCGCCGCCCGGAAGTCGTCCTCCGTCGGGTAGGACATGCCCTCGCAGAACGGCTTGAACCGGCCCAGCTGGCCCTCGACCGGGACGGCCGAAGCCAGCTGCTCCCAGTCGGTCTCGGCCGGGTGCGCGACCGGGTGCGGGCAGGCGCCCGCAGTGCAGCCGGCGCGCTCGGCCCCGGCCGTCTCCAGGTCGGCGGTGTCGCCGAACGCGATGGTGGAGCTCGCGGTGGCCGTCTCCATCGCGCTGTAACTGGTGGTCTCGTAGGCGGTGGCGTCCTCGTAGACGAGGCTCGCGCCGTCGTAGGCGGTCGCGCCCGAATCGGCTTCGAAGACCGTGACGAACTCCGACCCCGAGTCGCCGCTGGGGGCCGAGCCCTCGATCAGTCCCTCGTCGCTCATGCCGTGCACCTCCATGGTTCCTGGTGCGTCCCATGGAAGACCGGTCCGCCCCGGATTCGCCATGACTTCGCTCTAGCCGGGAAAGGGCGGGTCCGTGGCGCCCTGGTGCACATTGCAGGGAGCGCAAGAGTGAAGGAGGACAGCGTGGACGAGGTGTACATGGAAGTGGAGCAGGTGCGCGGCGGCGGCGGCGACCTGCAGGCGCTCGCGCCGAAGGCCAAGCTGGCCTCCGACCGGGTGCAGGCGCCCGCCGAGTCGGCCGCGTCCGGCAACGGCGGGTTCGTCACCGGCGACGCCGGGGTGCGCTGGCACGGGAAGTTCGACGAGGTCACCGCCGGGGTCGAACGCCGCGTCCAGTGGCAGGGCGCGCAGGTGACCACCAGCGCCGACGAGCTCGAATCGTGCGACCAGGAGGTGGGCGGCAGGTTCAGCGCGCTCGAACGCCGCATCCCCGTCCGCCGCGAGCAATAGGAGGAGCCATGCCCGCATACGAGGAGGCGCTGGCCGCCGACCCGACCGCGTTCGTCGACTGCGCCTCGGAGATGGGCGCGGCCGGGATCGACCTGACCGACCACCGCGCCGAGTACGACACCAAGGTCACCGAGATCAACGACGGCTGGCAGGACAAGGCGAACACCGCGTTCAACGACGACGTGACCATTGTGGACGAGCATGTTGACGAGGTCGTCTCGAAGGTCGGGGAGGCCTCGGAGCTGCTGAGCACGGGCGGTTCGGCGATGGTCTCGCAGGTGGAGCAGTTGAAGGCCACTGACGCGGCCTACAAGGGCGCCGGGTTCGTCGTGCAGCCCGCGCCGAAGGTGGAGCTGGGGGCCGTCCACTGGGCGGCGATCGCGGCGGCCGGGCCGTTCGGGCCGGTCCTGCAGGCGATGTTCCAGGCCCGCGCGGACGAGGGCACGACGCTGCTCACGACCGGGCTGGCGGTGCTGACCGTGACCGACGTGGCGACCGGGACGGCCCTGACCGCCGCCGGTGAGGCGCTGGAGCCCTTGGAGGACAAGGGACCCGGGCCCACCATCTGCCCGCCGCCACCGCCGGACGAGCCCGTCGACGGCAGGGCCGAGAAGGAGGACCGGCGCGCGGACGTCAAGGCCGACAAGGACACCGGCAAGGACTCGGGCAAGGACGAGAAGGACCAGAACGACAAGGACAAGGACAAGGATTCCGACAAGGACAAGGACGGGAAGGACAAGGAAGACGAGGACAAGGACGCCGACAAGGACAAAGAGGATCAGAACCAGGACCAGGACCGGCCCGGGAACGAGCAGCCCGACGAGCAGCAGCCGGGGCAGCCTGACGTCCCGCAACCCGAAGTGCCGCAACCCGGCGAGATCCCCGGTTACGACCCGACGAACCCGGTCCGTCCCGAGGTCCCCGACTTCAATGCCGACCCGTACGTCCCCACCAGCCCCGACCTGGGCGACCCGTGGAAGCCGTCTGAGCTGGAGAACCCCGAGACGCCTTCGGGCGGCCTCGCTTCCGGCGGTGGCGGCGGCCTCGGCGGCGGGCTCGGCTCGCCTGACGTCCCGACGGGCACGACCGGCGGCACGGCCGGTGGCGCCGGCCTCGTCACCGCGCCCGGCGGCGCCGCCCCCACCGGAGCGCCCGGGACGGGAGGCAGGTCCGGCGTCGGCAGCGGCCTGGTCGGCGCGCCCGGTGCGCGCGGGGCCGCGAACCCCGACGAGGAGTTCGAGCGCGAGTCGTTCCTGACCGAGGACCCGGAGGACGACGTGTGGGGGATCGGCACCGACGAGGGCAACCCGTACGTCGACTACCAGGAGGAGCAGCCGAAGCGCCCCGAGCTGCCGCCGCTCCCGGCCCTGGACGACCCCCCGTTCACCATCCCCGGCTTCGACCTGCCGGGCCCAGGCAAACCCTAGGGAACCCGCCATGGAACGGCCCGTCGGCGACGGGCCGTTCCTTTTGCGTCCTAACGGGTCTCGCTTAACCGGGACGTGGCCTCGAACAGCGCCGTCAGCCGAGCAGAGGCCTGCCGCTGCGCCAGCCCGATCGCCGCCGACACCGCCGCCGAGAGCGTCTCGTGGTCGCTGTCCACGGTCGCATTCGGCACCAGGAACCGGAACGCGGTCAGCCGCCCCGCGAAGGTCACCTCCGCCTCGCACAGGTCGTCGTCGGTGGCCTCGCTCGTGAACCGCTCGGGGGAGCGCTCGATCCACTCCCTCAGGTCCGCCGAGCGTGCGTCCGCCTGGCAGCGCGCGAGCAGGTCGGCGGCGGTGCGCTCGGCCCGCATCACGTGCTCGGCCCGGGCCGCTTCGGCGGCGTCCCAAGCGGTCTGCACCGCCTTCGCGACGGCCCGGCCGCTCATCCGGTCCACTGTGGGGCTCAACGCGAGCGAACCGAGCCGCCCCGTGTAGTCCAGCCGCAGCCAGACCACCCGGCCCGGGTCGGTGCCGTCGAACCCGGCGGTCATCAGCCCCGCCGCCAGCGCGCCCGCCTTCGCGGCGGCCTGCTGCGCGTCCGCGTACTGCTCGCGCGTCGGCGCCCCGGCCAGGGCCCGCAGCGCGTTGTCGCGCACCGGCCCCTCGGGCAGCCGCTCGGCCGCGGTGTACGCCGCCCGCAGGCGGTCCTCGTAGTCCTCAGGGATGGCGATCCGGTCCATGCGGGGACCCTCCTCGGCTCGTTCCATGTCGTTGCCCGCATCCTCGCCCCGGCCGCCACGAATCCGCCCTCGAATCGCCATGCCTCACGGTGGTACCGGTGTCACACCTTTGTGGGACACTGGAGTTCCCCCGACCGCGGTGCTGAAAGCGACGACGCCATGACCCTCGACGTGCGCCTGCTCGGACCCCTCGAAGTCCGCGTCGACGGCCGTCCCGCGTCCTTCCCGCGAGGCAACGCCACCACGATCCTCGCGCTGCTGCTCGACGACGCCGGCCGCGTGATCCCCATGAGCGGCCTCGTCTCCGGCGTCTACGGCGACGACTTCCCGCTCGATCCCGAAGCGCAGATCCAGAACACCATCGGCGTCCTGCGCCGCCAGCTCGGTTCCGCCCGCGACCGCATCGAGACCGTCGGCCGCGCCTACCGCTTCCGCATCGCCGAGACCGAACTGGACACGTTGCGCTGCAAGGCGCTCGAGCACCAGGCGCGCACGCTCCGCCGCGAAGGCGAGAGCGACGCCGCCGCCGCGGTCCTGCGCGAAGCCCTCGCCGAATGGCGCGGCCCCGCGCTCGCCGACCTGCCCGGCCGCGCCGCCGGGGCCATCGGCCGCCGCCTCGACGAGTACCGGCTCACCCTCCTCGAACAGCGCATCGACGCCGACATCGACTCCGGGCGCGCCCCGGCCGCCGTCGAGGAGCTGCGGCAGGTCCTCGCCGTCCACGACTCCCGCCAGCGCCTCGTCGGCCTGCTCATGCGGGCCCTGCACGCGTGCGGGCGCACCGCCGAGGCCCTGGACGCGTTCGCCGCGTTGAAGGAACGGCTCGCCGACACCCTCGGTGCCGACCCCAACCGCGAACTCGTCGACCTCCACACCGCGATCCTGCGCGACCAGCCCGCCGCACCCGCCCCGCCCGAACCGGCCGAGCCGGTCGCCGCCGCCGTCCCGGCGATGCTGCCGCGCACCACGCGCCGCTTCACCGGCCGCGAGAACGAGATCGGCGCCCTCGACCGGTTCCTCATGGACGCCGGCGCCGAAGCCGGGCTCGCGGCCGTCACCGGTATGGGCGGGGTCGGCAAGACCGCGCTCGCCGTCTCGTGGGCGCACCGCGTCGCCCACCGCTTCCCCGACGGGCAGCTGTACTTCAACCTGCGCGGCTTCGACCCGTCCGCACCCGGCGCCCGCCCCGAAGAGGTACTCGGCGAAGCGCTCACCGCGCTCGGCGTCCCGGCCGAACGCCTCCCCTCCGGCCTCGACGAACGCGCCGGCCTCTACCGCACGATCCTCGCCCAGCGGCGCGTCCTCATCGTCCTCGACAACGCCCGCGACGCCGCCCACGTTCGCCCGCTCCTGACCACCGCGCCCGGCTCGTTCACGATCGTGACCAGCCGCGACCGGCTCACCGGCCTCGACATGAGCGAAGGCGCTGAGGTCGTGCCCCTCGGCCCGCTCTCCGAAGCCGACGCCGAGGCGCTGCTGGCGCGGCGGCTCGGCCCCGAGCGCGCCGCCGACGACCGGGCCGCCGTGGGCCGCATCGCCGCCGCCTGCGGGCGGCTCCCGCTGGCGCTCACCCTCGTCGGGTCCTGGTCGGCCGCCGACCCCGCGATCGCCCTGGACTCCCTCGCCGACCGGCTCGCCAGCACCGGGAACCTCCTGAACGTGCTCGCCTCCACCGACTACGCCGCCGACCCGCGCGCGGTCTTCGACAGCTCCTACCAGCTGCTGGGGGAGCGGGACGCGCTCGCGTTCTGCCTCTTCGCGCTCCACCCCGGGCCCTCGCTCACCCCGGCCGCCCTCGCGAGCCTCATGGGCGCGCCGCTCGCCGAGGCCCGCGCCGCGCTGGCCGCGCTCGCCGAGATCAACCTGGTCGACCGGTTCCCGGGCGGCCGCTACGGCGTGCACGGCCTGATGCGCGATTACGCCGCCGAGTGCCTGGTCGACGAAGTGCTCGAAGTGGAGCGCCGCGCCGCGGCACTGCGGATGGTCGAGCACTACCTGTTCGCCGCCCGCCGCGCCGACCGGCACGCCGCGCACCGCTTCGACCCCGGTTCACCCGCCCCCGGCGTGTTCGCCGAACCCGTCGCGGACGCCCCCGCCTGGTTCTCCGCCGAGCACGCGGTCCTGCGCGGGCTCCTGCGGACCGACGCCGGGTTCGGGACCGACCTGCGGGTCTGGCAGCTCGGCTGGCTCCTCGCCGAACGCTCGCTCGGCCTTCCCACAGAGCTCTTGATGGTCCAGACCGCCGCGCTGGCCGCGGCTGAGCGGCGCGGCGAGGCGTTCGAGCAGGCGGTCTCCCTGGGCTACTTGGGGATCGCGCACCGCGCCCTCGGCGACGCGGGCGCCGCCCGGACCTGCGCCGACCGCGCCGCCGCATTCGCCGAGCGCGACGGCCGCACCTGGACGCGCGGGTTCGCGACCTACGCCCGCGCCGCCGCGGCCGGACGCGACCGCGAGGCCGCGACCCTCCGCGCCCGCCTCGCCTCCCTCCCGGTCGCACCCCGGTAGATCTCGGGTTGACACGCATGGGCGCAGTCGTGCTATGGTTCATTAGTCAAGTAATGAACCTCTGAACCAACGAACCGATTCGCACTAGACCGAAGGAGGCGAGATGTTCGATGACGGCACACCGATCTATCGGCAGATCGCCGATCAGATCAAGGCCGAGATCATGAACGGCTCGCTTGAACCGGGAGGCAAGGTCATGTCGACCAACCAGTACGCCGCCTTCTACCAGATCAACCCGGCCACCGCGCAGAAGGCGTTCCGGGAGCTGGTCGACGAAGGCGTCCTCTACAAGCAGCGCGGTGTCGGCATGTTCGTCGCCGAGGACGCCCGCGAGCGGCTCGCCGCCGACTTCCGCGAGCGGTTCTTCGAGCGCGTGCTCGCCCCCCTCGTCCAAGAGGCCCGCCAGGCCGGCATCACCCTGACCGACATCATCGACTACCTCGAAGCACAGGAAGGCGCCCGCAAATGAGCTTCTCCGCCACCCTCCGCGACGTCACGCTGAAGTACCGCGACACCGACGCGCTCGCCGACGTCAACCTCGAACTCGAAGCAGGCAAGATCTACGGCCTGCTCGGCCGCAACGGCGCGGGCAAGACCAGCCTCCTCAGCCTCCTCGCCGCCTTCCGCAAGCCCACCAGCGGCGAGATCCTCGTCGGCGGCGAACCGGTGTGGGAGAACGCCGGGATCGTCTCGCGCGTCGCCCTCGTCCGCGAAGGCGGCGACTTCGACGACTCCGACTCCGTCAAGGCCGCCATCGAGACCGGCCAGATCCGGCCCGGCTTCGACACCGCGTACGCCCTCAAGCTCGCCGACCGGTTCGAGCTGCCGCTCAAGAAGCGCATCCGCGAGCTCTCCCGCGGCAAGCGCTCCGTCCTCGCCGCCGTCTGCGGCCTTGCCGCCCGCGCCGAGCTCACCATGTTCGACGAGGTCCACCTGGGCATGGACGCCCCCACCCGGGACGCGTTCTACAAGGAGCTCCTGGCCGAGTACATGGACCGGCCCCACACCGTCATCCTCTCCACCCACCTCATCGACGAGGTCGCCAACTACCTCGAAGAGGTCGTCATCGTCGACAGGGGACGCATCCTGCGCCACGAGGAGCTCGAGGTGTTCCAGGGCATGGGCGCCACCCTCACCGGCCCCGCCGCCGCCGTCGACGAAGTCGCCGCGGGCCTGGAGATCCTCGCCGAGCAGCAGCTCGGCGGCACCAAGAGCCTCACCGTCGCCGCCGTCGCGCCCGGAGTGCGCGAGCGCGCCGCCGCGGCCGGACTCGAGATCGGCCCCGTCGGCCTCCAGGACCTCTTCATCCACCTCACCGAACCGAGCCGGAACGGAGCCTGACCGTGTCCACCCTCCAGAACCTCACGCTCCCGGGCCGCCGGTACGCCCTCGGCGCCGGCTTCACCTGGGAGGGCCTGAAGTACTTCAAGTACTGGATCATCGCGGCCGTCCTCATCGCCTTCCTCGGGCCGCTCGCGCTCTCGCAGTACAACGACATCGACCTCTCGACCTGGTTCTACACCGCCAACGTCGCCAAGTGGTTCACCGCGTTCGTCGGCGGCGGGTTCCTCTTCGCCCTGGTGCCAAGCATGATCGCCGCGGGCATGACCCGCCGCGAACTCAGCGTCTCCATGGGCGTCTTCGGTCTCCTGTGGTCGGCCGCGATCGGCGCGGCCGTCTTCGCCGGGCTCCTCATCGAGCGCGCCTACTACGGTGCGATGGACTGGACCCAGGGCGTCGACGCGAACGGCGCGGTCACCGCGATCGGCTCCTGGGGCGAGACCGCCGCGTTCGCCGCCGTCTACCCGCTGATCTACCTCGTCTACTTCGCCGCCGGAGCCGTCATCGGCGCCGCCTCCTACCGTTGGGAGAGCACCGGCTGGCTCCTGCTGGTCCCGATCCTGCCGGTCGTGTTCAGCCTCGACAACGCGCTCTACAACTCCGAGCCGTTCGGCCCGTCCTGGGCGGGCGTCTTCGAGCGGTTCATGGACGACTGGGGCCGCGTCCCGGTCCTCGCCGGGCTCGTCCTCGCCGCCGCCGTCCTCGCCTTCGCCGCCCACCGCATCCTCATCGACATCCCGCTCCGCGCAAAGAAGGCCTGACCATGACCGACGTTCTCGCCAAACGCCGCTACCGTCTCGGACGACGCCTTTTCACCGCATCGGTGCACTGGCTGCGCTACTGGATCATCGCCGCGATCGCCCTCGCCGTCATCGGCACGCCCGCCGCGGCCCTCATCTGGCCCGACAGCGACGTGACCCTCTGGGGTGCGGCGATCTCGGTCCTCCAGTGGTTCGCCGCCGCCACCGCCGGCATGTGGCTCTTCGCCACCCTGCCCGGCTACATCGCCAACGGGCTCACCCGCAGAGAAGTCACGGTCGCCTACCTCGTGTTCGGCGCCCTGGCCTCCATCGGCCTCGGCCTCCTGGCCGTCGCCGGATTCGCCGCCGAGCACGCGATGCTCGCCCTGGTCGCCGAACCGGTCGGCACCTGGGGCGAAGCCCTCGGCAAGGGCGCGAGGTACCTGCTGGTCAGCCCGGTCTACTTCTTCGGCGGAGCCGCCGTCGTCGCGGTCGCGCTCCGCATCAGCAAGGAAGCCGCGTTCCTCACCACGGTCTTCCTCCTGTTCCCCGCGCTCGTTTTCGCCGGGACCCTCTCCATCGAGTTCTTCGACTACGGCGTGGAGGCCGGGACCTGGGCCTTCGCGGCCTGGCTCGCCACCGGTCTCGCGTTCCTCGCCGTACTCGTCGCCATCGTGACCCTGTCCCTCCGGTCGATCCCCATCAGAGCAAAGCAGGCCTGACCATGACCCACGTTCTCGCCCAACGCAAGTACCGATTCGCCGTCGTCCTCGCGATCGAGACCTCGAAGACCTTCGGCCTGGCCCTCGTCGCCGCGTTCATCGGGCTCGCCGTCGCCTCAGCGGTCCTGCGGGCCACCCTCGGCGGCGACTCCGAGATGTCCTACGGCGTCATCCAGGCCATCCCCATCGCGATGATCGCCATCGGCTGGCTCCGCCTCGCCCGCGCCTACCCGACCGCGATCACCAACGGCATGACCCGCAAGGAGTTCCTGGCCAGCTTCGCGCTGTTCGGCGCCGCCACCGTCCTGGCCACGGCGGCGCTCACCCAACTGGCGATCCTCGCCCTCGGCCTCTCCCCGTACCAGGTCGAAGGCGTCAACGTCGGGTTCTACGGACTCACCCCGCTCGAATCGACCGTCATCCCCGCCCTCTACTTCGCGCTCGGCACCGCCACCGGAGCGGTCATGCTCCGGTCCGCCAGCCGCTGGCTCGGCGCGGTCGTCTGCGCGGTCCTGGTCTCCGCCGTCTTCTACCGCCAGCTCGCCTACTTCGCGGCGATGAACCTCTTCGGACTGGAGAACGGCAGCGCCGACGGCTCCGTCTTCCAATACCCCCTGATCGACCTCTATATGTTCCGGCCCTACCTCGACTCCGTGCTCGCGCTCGGGTTCGCACTCCTCGCCTGGGCCCTCCTCGCGCGCGCCCCGATGCGGCCGAAGCAGGCCTGAACCATGGCACTCCTCAACGCCGCCGTGCCGCTCCCCCTGGTCGTGCTCCTCCTGTGCACCACCGCCAGCCTCGTCGCCGGGCTCGTGCTCGCCGCCGAACGGACCGCCGAGACCCGCGCCGCCGCAGGCCCCGTCCGGGCCCGCGGGCTCAGGCCCGCACCACACCCGCCGCCGACCGCGCACGAACAGCCCCCGGCGGGTGGGACACTGGTGGACGGCCAGTACACGCATCGGAAGGTCAGCACATTGTCGATCCAGCCCATCCGCATCTTCGGCGACCCGGTCCTGCGCACCGCGGCCGAGGAAGTCGACACCTTCGACAAGGAACTGCGGGGCCTCGTGAAGGACCTGCTCGACACCATGCGCGACGAAGGCGGCGCCGGGCTCGCCGCCCCGCAGCTCGGGGTCAGCAAGCGCGTGTTCTCCTTCGACGTCGACGACGTCATCGGCCACATCGTCAACCCCGTGCTCGAATTCCCCGACGAAGAGGAGCAGGACGGCCCCGAAGGGTGCCTCTCCCTCCCCGGCCTCTACTTCGACACCGTGCGCCGCCAGAACGTCGTCGCCAAGGGCTTCAACGAATACGGCGACCCCCTCCAGATCGTCGGCACCGGCCTCATGGCCCGCTGCCTCCAGCACGAGACCGACCACCTCGACGGCATCATCTTCATCGACCGCCTCGACTCCGAGCGCCGCAAAGCCGCGCTCACCGAGATCCAGGCCCAGGACTGGTACAACGAAGACGTCAAAGTGAAAGTCACCCCCCACGACTCCAAGGGTGTGTTCTTCAAGCGATGAGGATCGTCTTCGCCGGGACCCCGGAGGTCGCACTGCCGACCCTCGAGGCCCTCCACGCGTCCGACCACGAGGTCGTCGCCGTCCTGACCCGCCCCGACGCGCGCACCGGCCGCGGCCGCAAGGTCTCCCGCTCGCCCGTCGCCGCCTGGGCCGACGAGCACGGCGTCGAAGTGCTCACCCCCGCGAAACCGCGCGAACCCGAGTTCCTCGACCGCCTGCGCGAACTCGACGCCGACCTCGTCCCCGTCGTCGCCTACGGCGCGCTCGTGCCGCCCGCCGCCCTGGAGATCCCGCGCCTGGGCTGGATCAACCTCCACTTCTCGCTCCTGCCCGCCTGGCGCGGCGCCGCCCCCGTGCAGCACGCCGTCCTCAACGGCGACGAGATGACCGGCGCGTGCGTCTTCCAGCTCGAAGCGGGCCTCGACACCGGCCCGGTCTACGGCCGCCTCACAGAACCCGTCGAACCCACCGACACCTCCGGGGACCTCCTCGGCCGCCTCGCCGTCGCCGGGGCCCGCCTCACCGTCGACGTCGTCAACGCCCTCGAGGCCGGCACGATCTACGGCGAACCGCAGCCCGAAGACGGCGTCTCCTACGCCCCCAAGATCACCGTCGACGACGCCCGCGTCCGCTGGAGCGACCCGGCCTTCGCCGTCGACCGCCGCATCCGCGCCGTCACCCCCGCCCCCGGGGCCTGGACCGAGTTCGAAGGCCAGCGCCTGCGCCTCGGCCCCGTCCGCCCCGACCCCGAGGGCCCGCGCCTCGCCCCCGGCCAGATCGCCCTCACCAAGAAAACCGTCCACGTCGGCACCGCCAGCGACCCGGTCCTCCTCGACCAGGTCCAGCCCGCCGGGAAGAAGCCCATGGACGCCGCCGCATGGGGCCGCGGCCTCCAGACCGAGAGCCCGGTGTTCGCATGAGCGACAAGAAGAAACGACGCAGCACCCGCGTGAGCGGCGAGGAGACCGACCGCCCGAAGGTGAACCCGCGCCGCGTCGCGTTCGACGCCATCAGCGCCGTCACCGCCGACAACGCCTACGCCAACCTCGTGCTCCCGCGCATGCTCGCCGAGACCGACAACACCGGCCGCGACGCCGCGCTCGCCACCGAGCTCACCTACGGCACCCTCCGCAGCCTCGGCACCCTCGAAGCGATCCTCGCCGCCGCCTCCGGCCGCGACGTGCGCCAGCTCCAGCAGGACCTCGTCGACGCCCTCTGCCTGGGCGCCTACCAGCTCCTGTACATGCGCGTCCCGCCGCACGCGGCCGTCGCCACCACCGTCAGCCTCGTCAAGGCCGCCGTCACCCCGCGCGTCTCCGGACTCGCGAACGCCGTGCTGCGCAAGGTCGCCGCGAAAGACCTCGACGAGTGGACCGCGGAGCTCGCCACCGGCGACCGCCTCCACGACCTCTCGCTGCGCTACGCCCACCCGCAGTGGATCGCCGCCGAGTTCGAGGCCGTCGTCGGCCCCGACGAGCTGCCGCCCGCGCTGGCGGCGGACAACGTCGCCCCGCCGGTCCACCTGTGCGCCAAGCCGGGCCGCATCACCAAGGGCGACCTGTCGCGCGAGACGCGCGGCGGCGAGCACGGCCAGTGGTCCCCGTACGCGGTGTACCTGCCGAGCGGCGACCCGGGCCGCGTCCGGGCCGTCGCCACCGGGCTCGCGCACGTCCAGGACGAAGGCAGCCAGCTCGTGGCCGTCCAGCTCGCCGAGGCCCCGCTCGAAGGCCCGGACACGGCCTGGATCGACCTGTGCGCCGGTCCCGGCGGCAAGACCGGCCTCCTCGGTGCCCTTGCGGCGCAGCGGGAAGCCCGCCTGGACGCGGTCGAGATCCAGCCGCACCGCGCCGAGCTCGTCTCCAAGGCCGCGCGCGGCCTGCCCGTCACCGTCCACACCGGCGACGGCCGCACCTACGGTGAGGCGAACTCGGCCGACCGGGTGCTCGTGGACGCCCCGTGCTCGGGGCTCGGCGCGCTGCGCCGCCGCCCGGAGGCGCGCTGGCGCAAGCAGCGCAGCGACATCGACGACCTGGTGCCGCTGCAGCGCGAACTGCTGGCCTCGGGTCTGCGCCTGGCGCGGCCGGGAGGGATCGTCGCGTACGTGACCTGCTCGCCGGTTACGCCTGAGACCGAAGAGGTCGTCGAGTCGGTGCTCAAGGCCGGGGGAGCGGAGCTCGTCCGTCCTGATTGGCTCCTCGAGAAGGTGCCCGGTTCGGCGCGCGGCGACTTCGTGCAGCTGTGGCCGCACCGCCACGGTACCGACGCGATGTTCCTTGCGCTGCTTCGCAAGACCGGCAACCGATAACACTCCAGCTCGCAGGCCTCCTGCCGCGTCCCGGTGCGAACCGGTCGCGGGAGGGGGCCTGTTTTTTTCGGGTGGGGCAGCGAAAGTCAGATGATTGGAAGCGCTACCATGCATTGATAGGGGTAAATATTCCCCTGGGTTGACCGGCACGACTAACCCTAGGAGCACCAGATGAAACGACGACAGCGCCTCGCGGCGATCGTCGCGGGAGCGGCCACCGCCGTTGCCGCCGCGCTCAGCGCGGGCCTCATGCTCAGCCCCACCGCGGGCGCGCAGGAGGACCAGGTCACCGCACAGGCACAAGCACTGTGGACGAACCCCAATACGGGGGCCGCCCGCTGGGTCTCCCAGAACCCGAACGACTCGCGCACGGCCATGATCCGCGACCGGATCGCCGAGACCCCGGCGGGCACCTGGTTCACCCAGTACGCCCCCACCGGAGGCATCGCCGCGCAGGTCGCGGCCGTCGTCGACGGCGCCGCCGCCTCCGGGGCCGCCCCGACGATGGTGGTCTACGGCATCCCCAACCGCGACTGCGGCGGCCACTCCGGCGGCGGCGCGCCCGACCACGCGTCCTACCGCGGCTGGATCGACCAGATCGCGAACGAGATCGACGGGCCCGCGTACATCATCATCGAACCCGACGTGCTCGCGCAGGACTGCCACACCACCTCGCAGCGCGCCGAGATCAACGCCTCGCTCGCCTACGCGGCACAGAAGCTCAACGCCGCCGACCCGGCCGCGAAGGTCTACCTCGACGCCGGGAACTCGGCCTGGCTGACGGCCGCCGAGGCCGGCAAGCGCCTCCAGGCCGCCGGCATCCAGTACGCCGACGGCTTCTCGCTCAACGTCTCCAACTACCGCACCACGGATGAGGCCACCGCCTACGCCCAGCAGGTCCGCGGCATCGTCGGGTCCGACAAGGGCGTGGTCATCGACACCAGCCGCAACGGCAACGGTCCGCTGAGCCCGCCCAACCCCAACGACTGGTGCGACCCGCCCGGCCGCGCGATCGGCAAGTTCCCGACGACCGCGACCGGTGTCTCGGGCATCGACGCGTACCTGTGGGTCAAGCTCCCCGGCGAGGCCGACGGCTGCGCCGGATCGGCGGGCCAGTTCATCCCCGACCTGGCCTACCAGCTCGCCAACAACGCGGGCAGCGGCTGGCCCGGCCAGGTCGAGCCGACCGACCCGGTGACTACGCCGACCACAACTGCGCCGACGAGCCCGACCGCCAACCCCACCACCGGCGGCCCCGTCGGCACCTGCACTGTCCACATCGACGTCGTCAGCTCCTGGAACGGCGGCTGGCAGGGCAAGGTCTCCATGACCTCCGCCCAGGCCGTCAACGGCTGGACCGTGCAGTGGACCTGGCCCTCGGGTCAGGCGGTCACCAGCAGCTGGAACACGACGCTGACCACGTCCGGGGCCAGCGTCACCGCCAAGGACGTCGGCTGGAACGCCGCCGTCGCAGCGGGCCAGACCAAGGAGCTGTTCGGCTTCGTCGCCTCCGGCTCGCCAGCCGATATGGACGTCCCCTGCTGATCTGACATCACAACCGGCACTTCGGGCCCGCTGTGAGACCAGCACAGGCGGAATCCGGCCCATTCGCCCGCTCGCTGCGTTGTCGGGGTCTCTGCATACAACACCGGTATGCAGAGGCCCCTCCGCCTTGCGAGCGAACGAATGGACTCGGATTCCACTCCGCGCTGATCTCACAGCGGGCCCGGTGTCCGGCCTGCGTCGCGGTTTCGCGACCTACACTGTGCGTGTGGCACAGTTCCGAACGGCGCAGGCCGACACCGTCATCGCCCCGAGCCTCCTGGCGGCGGACTTCGCGCGCCTCGCCGAGGCGGCCGACGCCGTCGAGGGGGCCGTCGACTGGCTCCACGTGGACGTGATGGACAACCACTTCGTTCCCAACCTCACGCTCGGCCCGCCGATCGTCAAGTCCCTCAAGGCCGCCACGGACATCCCGCTCGACTGCCACCTCATGATCGAGGACCCCGAGCGCTGGGCCCCCGGCTACGCCGAGCTCGGCGCCTACAACGTCACCTTCCACGCCGAGGCCGCCGACGATCCCGTCCGGCTCGCGAAGGACTTGCGCGCGGCAGGTGCCAAGGCCGGCCTTGCGATCGACCGCGACACCCCGATCGAGGACTACCTGGAGATCCTCCCGGCCTTCGACACGCTCCTGATCATGACGATCAAGGCCGGCTTCGGCGGCCAGGCGTTCATGCCCGAGCTGCTCGCCAAGGTCCGCACCGCCCGCGCCCACGCCGACTCCGGCCACCTGGAGCTGCGCATCGAGGTCGACGGCGGCATCGCCGACGACACGATCGCCGCCGCAGCCGAAGCGGGAGCCGACGCGTTCGTCGCGGGCACCGCCATCTACGGCGCGGCCGACCCCGCCGACGCGGCCCGGCGCCTGCGCGCCCGCGCCGACGCGGCGCGATCATCCGGATGACACGAACATGCCCGCCACCACCCCCGAACTGGTCCTCATCAGCGACGCCGACCCCGAGATCGCCGAGTTCCTCGCGGCCCGGCTGAGGGCCGACGGCTTCGACACCGCCCTCGCCCGCGACGGCTACCAGGCGCTCGCCGGGATCGCGATCCGCCGCCCCGGCATCGTCCTCCTCGAAGCGGACCTGCCGTTCATCGACGGCCTGGCCCTCACCCGCCAGCTCCGCGCCGACCCGGCCACCGCGAGCCTGCCGATCATCCTCCTGGGCGCCCAGCCCTCCTCGGCCGACAAGATCGCCGGGCTCAAAGCCGGGGCCGACGACTACATCGCCAAGCCCTTCGACCCCGCCGAGGTCTCGGCCCGCATCGACTCCGCGATCCGCCGCCACCGCGAGGTCCGCGAGTCCTCCCCGCTCACCGGCATGCCCGGCAACGACCGCATCCTCCGCGAACTCCAGTCCTGGATCAAACGCGGCGACCCGTTCGCCTTGTGCTACATCGACATCGACCAGTTCAAAGCCGTCAACGACGTGTACGGGTTCGTGCGCGGGGACGAGTTCATCCGGGCCCTCGCCGAGTGCGTGTACGCCGCCGCCGGGGACGCCGGGGCCGCCCCGGTCTTCCTCGGCCACGTCGGCGGCGACGACTTCACGATCCTGTGCCTGCCCGAGCACGCGGAGGCCGTCACCGGCTTCCTCAACGACCACTTCGCGCGCCGCGTCCGCCAGCTGTGCGAGCCGCGCGACGTCGAGCGCGGCTACATCGAGCACGCCGACCGCACCTCCCGGCGCCTCACCCGCTCGCGCCTGCCCACCCTCTCCACCGGCGTCGCGCTCTCCACCGTCCGCCGCTTCGCCGACGCCTACGAGGCCGTTGCCGAGGCGACTACGCTCAAAAGCGTCGCCAAGTCCCACCCGGGCAACTACGTGGCCTTCCAGGAGGGCCGCGCGCCCGGCCGCACCAACCGCCGTCCCGTCTTCTGGACGAACGAGCGCTGAGACGCCCCGTGATCAGTAGGGTGCGTCACAGTAGGGTTCGCCGCGGAATATCCCCGTGGCACAATTCCTTGTAGCAAACACGCGCGTCAGCGGGGTCGGTGAAATTCCGAGCCGGCGGTGAGCAGGCCAAGCCTGCGAGTCCGCGACCCGTCCGCATCCAGCGGACGGTTGACCTGGTGAGAATCCAGGACCGACGGTTAAAGTCCGGATGGGAGCAGACGCAACGTAGGAGGCCACTGGTGGCCCCTGCGAGCTATTCTCTTGCCCCCGCCTGCGTACCGAAGATTCGAGTCGCAAGGTAGGGAGTTCCAATCGTGTTCACCGGAATCGTCGAAGAACTCGGCGAAGTCGTCAAGGTCAGTGAAGCGTTCCTGGCCGTCCGCGGGCCCGTAGTCACCTCTGACGCCGCCCTCGGGGACTCCATCAGCGTCAACGGCGTCTGCCTCACCGTCGTGAGCGTCGAAGGCGATGTCTTCACCGCCGACGTCATGGAGGAGACCTACCGCCGCTCGGTCATCGGGAAGCTCGAAGTCGGCGACCGCGTCAACCTCGAACGCGCCGCCACCCTCACCACCCGCCTCGGCGGGCACCTCGTGCAGGGCCACGTCGACGGCGTCGCCGAGATCGTCAAGCGCGCCCCGGCCGCCGAGTGGGAGGAAGTCACCTTCCGCCTCCCCGCGGGCCTCGCCAAGTACGTGGTCGAGAAGGGCTCCATCACCATCGACGGCACCTCGCTCACCGTCGCGTGGATCGACGGCGACGAGTTCTCCGTCGGCCTCATCCCCACCACGCTCGACGCGACCACCTTGGGCCGCAAACAGGTCGGCGACCCCGTCCACATCGAGACCGACGTCGTCGCCAAGCACGTCGAAAAACTCCTCCAGACCGCCGGGAGCAAGTGATGAACGAGATCCACCTGGACTCCATCGAAGACGCCATCGCCGCGATCAGGGCCGGCAAGCCGGTCATCGTCGCCGACGACACCGACCGCGAGAACGAGGGCGACATCCTCTTCGCCGCCGAGGACGCGACCACCGAGCTCCTGGCCTTCACCGTGCGCTACACCGGCGGCTACATCTGCGTCGCGATGCCCTCGGACACCGCCGACCGGCTCGACCTGCCCCCGGCCCACCACACCAACCAGGACTACAAGGGCACCGCGTTCGCGGTCTCCGTCGACGCCCGCAAAGGCGTGACCACGGGTATCTCGGCCGCCGACCGCGCCCAGACCATCCGGGTCCTCGCCGCGCCCGAGACCGTCGCGACCGACCTCAACCGGCCCGGCCACGTCGTCCCGCTGCGCGCCGAAGAAGGCGGCGTCCTCGTCCGCCGCGGCCACACCGAGGCCGCCGTCGACCTCACCCGCCTCGCCGGGAAGCAGCCGGTCGGCGCCATCTCCGAGATGGTCAACGACGACGGCTCGATGATGCGCCTGCCCGAGCTGCGCGCCTTCGCCGACCAGCACCACCTCGTCCTCATCACCGTCGCCGACCTCGCCGAATGGCGCCAGCGCAACGAGGTGCACGTCAAGCGCCTCGCCGAGGCCCGCCTCCCGCTCGAGTCCGGTGAGTTCACCGCGATCGGCTACCGCGCCGTCTTCGACGGCAACGAGCACGTCGCACTCGTCAAGGGCGACATCGGCAACGGTGAGGACGTGCTCGTGCGCGTCCACTCCGAATGCCTCACGGGCGACGCCTTCGGCTCGCTGCGCTGCGACTGCGGCCCCCAGCTGCAGGCCGCGCTCCGCGCCGTCGAGGCCGAGGGCCGCGGCGTCGTGCTCTACATGCGCGGCCACGAGGGCCGCGGCATCGGCCTCGTGCACAAGCTCCAGGCCTACCAGCTCCAGGACCAGGGCCGCGACACCGTCGACGCGAACCTCGAACTGGGCCTGCCCGCCGACGCCCGCGACTGGGCCATCGGCGCGCAGATCCTCGAAGACCTCGGCATCAAGTCGATGCGGCTGCTGACCAACAACCCGGACAAGCGCGCCGGGATCGAAGGCCACGGCCTGGAGGTCATCGACCGGGTCGCCCTGCCGACCTACGCCACGCCCGACAACCTCGCCTACCTGACGACCAAGCGCGACCGCATGGGCCACCTGCTCTCGGACCTGCCCGCGCCCGTCCTCGCAATGGAAGAAGTCGCCTGATGGCCGGACACGGAGCTCCCGAGATCAACGTCCCCGACGCCGCCGGGCTCACCCTCGGCATCGTCGCCACGGACTGGAACACCGAGATCGTCGGCCAGCTGCTCAAGCGCGCCCTCGACGCGGCCGCCGACGCGAAGGTCGCCGACGTCAAGGTCCTGCACGTCGCCGGGGCCGTCGAGCTCCCGGTCGCCGCGCAGGCGCTGGCCCGCAGGTACGACGCCGTGGTCGCCCTCGGCACCGTCATCCGCGGCGGCACCGCGCACTTCGACTACGTGTGCAAGTCCGTCACCGAAGGGCTCACCCGGGTCGCGCTCGACGAGTCGACCCCCGTAGCCCACGGCGTGCTCACCGTCGACAACCAGGAGCAGGCCCTCGCCCGCGCCGGGTACCCCGACTCCACTGAGGACAAGGGGTACGAGGCGGTCGTCGCCGCCCTCGGTGCGGCGCTGGCGATCCGCTCGCTCGACTAGTCCGCAGACGCGGGGGGGGGGGGGGGGGGGGGGGGGGGGGGGGGGGGGGGGGGGGGGGGGGGGGGGGGGGGGGGGGGGGGGGGGGGGGGGGGGGGGGGGGG
>NZ_JBVJHZ010000036.1:0-59782 GCF_055586545.1 Glycomyces sp. NPDC050141
CTCCCCAAAGGGGCGCGTGTTGGAGGGGCCCCACAAACAAAAAAGGGGGGGGGGGGGGGGGGCCCCCCCCCCCCCCCCCCCCCCTTGCCCGAGTCGTCCGGGGCGGCGGCACAGCCTCCACAGCACCGCCGCCCCGGGCCTACGCGACCTGCCCGCCGTCGATGTACGCCCGTTCCACTGACGAGTAGATGTCGAGCGGGTCGCCCGACCAGATGCAGAAGTCGGCGTCCTTGCCCGCCTCGAGCGAGCCGAGGCGGTCGTCGACGCCCATGATCTCGGCGGGGTTGATGGTCACCGACCGCAGCGCCGTGTCGCGGTCGAGCCCGGCCTTGACCGCCAGCATCACCTGGATGATCAGGTGTTCGATCGGGACGACCGGGTGGTCGGTGGTGATGGCGAGCTTGACGCCCGCGGCGGCGAGCTTCGCGGCGTTCTCGGGCCAGCGGTTCACCGTCTCCACCTTCGAACGCGAGCACAGCAGCGGCCCGAAGATCACCGGGATGCGCCGCTCGGCGATCACGTCGGCGAGCAGGTGCGCCTCGGTCCCGTGGTCGAGCACCAGGTCGTACCCGAACTCCTCGGCCACGCGCAGCGCCGTCGCGATGTCGTCGGCGCGGTGGCAGTGCTGCCGCCACGGGATGCGCCGGTCGAGGACCTTCGCGAGGACCTCCAGCTTGAGGTCGCGGTCGGGGTCTTCCGCGCTCCGGTAGTTCTCGGCCTCCACGAACGCCTGCCGCAGGACGCCGGCCGTGCCGAGGCGCGTCGACGGCGTCTTCTTCTGCTCGCCGTAGACCCGCTTCGGGTTCTCGCCCAGCGCGGATTTCACGCCTGACGGCGACCGCAGCACCATCTCGTCCACATAGCGGCCCACGGTCTTGATCGCGACGGTCTCGCCGCCGATCACGTTGCCCGAACCGGGGTTCACGTTCACGGCCAGCACGCCGCCCTCGAGCGCTTCGGCGAAGCCCGGCTCGGCGGGGTTGATGCCGTCCAGCGCCCGCACGTACGCGGTGTTCGGGTCGGTCATCTCGTTGGTGTCGTTCCCCGCCCAGCCCTCGGCGACCTCGTGCACGCCCAGGTGCGTGTGCGCGTCGATCAGGCCCGGCACGATCCATTTGCCGGTGACGTCCTCGACCGGGATGCCTTCGGGCACAGGCAGGTCGGCGCCGCCGACGGCGCTGATGCGGCCGTTCTCGACGATGATGACGCCCTGCTCGATCGGGGCTGACGTGATGGGGATGATGTGGGCGCCGCGCAGCGCGAAACTGGCCTCGGTCATGGACCCGCCTTCGGTAGTGGGTGGTTCGGACCCATCCTGCCCTACCGACTAGCCGACCGGCTAGTGACCTAGCCCGCCCAGCGGATGATCTCTTTCGTGACCGTCTCGGGGGCCTCCTGCTGCGGGAAGTGGCCGATGCCGTCGAGGAGCTTCCACTCGTAGCGTCCGTGCACGTACCGGCCCGAGCCCTGCGCGGTGCGGGGGAGGACGCAGGAGTCGAGCGCGCCGTGCAGCTGGAGCGTCGGCACGGGCGTCGGCCGCTGCAGGAGCTTCACGAACCGCCGCCCGGCCAGGCCCATCGCGGTGCGGAACGGCCACCGGAACGCCTCCAGGGCGCAGAACGCCGCCTGCGGGATCTGGATGACGTCCCTGCAGGCCCGCACGTACTCCTGGAAGTCGCGGCTGCCGCGCCAGCCCGGGCCCGACCAGGCGTACATGAGGTCGGCGACTTTCCTTGCGTCCCAATCGGTCAGCTTGTGCTCGTAGCGGGGCATCTGGAACGCGAAGAGGTGCCGGGACGCCGTCATCTGCCCCTTCGGGTCGACCGCGAGGGCGGCCCGCTGGCGCAGCGGGTGGGCCGCGCCGAGGACGATCAGGGACTTGAACTGGCGGGGGTGGAACGCGGCGGCGGCGAAGCCGAGGATGCCGCCGAGGTCGTGGCCGACGACGGTGGCCTCGCGTTCGCCGAGGGCGCGCACGAGCCCGACGACGTCGGCGGCCATCGTGTAGGCGTCGTAGCCGCGCGGGGGCTTGTCGGAGGCGCCGTAGCCGCGCAGGTCGGCGGCGACGACGCGGAAGCCGGCGTCGGCGAGGGCCGGGATCTGGTGGCGCCAGGCCCACCAGAACTCGGGGAAGCCGTGCAGCAGCAGGATGAGCGGGCCCTCGCCTGCCTCCACGACGTGGAAGCGCGAGCCGTTGGCGTCGATGTGCCGGTGGGTCCAGGGGCCTTGCTTGATCGCGGCGCTGTCGGCGAAGGTCTTGCGGGTCACGCGCTCAGCGTACGAGGTCACCGCCCGTCGCCGGGCGGGCGGGCGTAGGGCGTGCCCCTTCCCACCCGCATCCGCCTCCTACCAACCGAGGAAATGAGACGACTCTCCCACACGGGTCCGACATATCGGCGTTTCGGCCGGTCGCGGAGGTAGGGGACGGCCGGGGTGCCGGGGTGCCGGGGTGCCGGGGGGCGGGGGTGCGATGCGGAGGCGGGGATGCCGGGCCGAGGCGCCGGGGGCGAGGGAGCGATGCGGAGGCGGGGCGCGGGAGGGCGGGGGTGCGATGCGGAGGCGGGGACGCCGGAGGGCGCCGGGCGGGACCTGTCGTCCCTCCCGGCGCCCTCCGGGTCGCCTAGTCTTCCTTACCGCTCTGCAGGCCGGTCTTGATGCGGCTCATCACGGCGCCGTCGGCGAGGGTGGTCACGTCGCCGATCTCGCGGTCCTCGGCGATGTCGCGCAGGAGCCGCCGCATGATCTTGCCCGAGCGGGTCTTCGGCAGCTCGGCGACGATGATGACCTGACGCGGCTTCGCGATGGGCCCCAACGTGGTCGCCACGTGCCCCCGCAGCTCCGCCAAGTGCTCCGGGCTCGAGTCCCGGCCGCCGCGCAGGATCACGAACGCGACGATGCCCTGGCCCGTCACCGGGTCCGAGGCCCCGACGACCGCGGCCTCGGCCACGGAATCGTGGCTCACCAGCGCGCTCTCGACCTCGGTGGTCGAGATGTTGTGCCCCGAGACGAGCATGATGTCGTCGACGCGGCCCAGCAGCCACAGGTCGCCGTCCTCGTCCTTCTTCGCGCCGTCCCCGGCGAAGTACAGCCCGCCGAACCGCGACCAGTACGTGTCGATAAACCGCTGGTCGTCGCCCCAGATGGTGCGCAGCATCGACGGCCACGGCTCGCGGATCGCGAGGTACCCGCCCCCGCCGTGCGGCACCGACTCGGCCTGCTCGTCCACGACGTCCACGTCGATCCCCGGCAGCGGCCGCTGGGCCGAGCCGGGCTTGGTCGCGGTGGCGCCCGGCAGCGGCGAGACCATGATCGCGCCGGTCTCGGTCTGCCACCACGTGTCCACGACCGGGCAGTTCCCGCCGCCGATGTGCTCGCGGTACCAGACCCACGCCTCGGGGTTGATCGGCTCGCCCACGCTGCCGAGGAGCCGCAGGCTCGACAGGTCGTAGCGGGCCGGGACGTCGTCGCCCCACTTCATGAACGTGCGGATCGCCGTCGGCGCCGTGTACAGGGTCGTGACCTTGTACTTCTCGACGATCTCCCACAGCCGCCCGGTGTGCGGCGTGTCCGGCGTGCCCTCGTACATGACCTGCGTGGCGCCGTTCGAGAGCGGCCCGTACACGATGTACGAGTGCCCGGTCACCCAGCCGATGTCGGCGGTGCACCAGTACACGTCGGACTCGGCCTTCAGGTCGAACACCGCGTGGTGCGTGAACGACGCCTGCGTCAGGTACCCGCCCGAGGTGTGCAGGATGCCCTTCGGCTTGCCCGTGGTCCCCGACGTGTACAGGATGAACAGCGGGTGCTCGGCGTCGAACGCCTGCGCCGCATGCTCATTCGAGGCCGTCCCCACGGTGTCTTCCCAGCGGACGTCCTTGTCGGTCCACTCGACCTCCTGGCCGGTGCGCGTCACCACCAGGACCTTCTCCACCGACGGGCACCGCTCCAGCGAAGCGTCCACGGTCGGCTTGAGCGCCAGCGGCTTCCCCTTGCGGAACCCGCCGTCGGCGCAGATCACGAGCTTCGCGCCCGCGTCGTCGATGCGGCTCGACAGCGCGTCGACGCTGAACCCGCCGAACACCACCGAGTGCGGGGCGCCGATGCGCGCGCACGCCAGCATCGCCACTGCGGCCTCGGGGATCATCGGCATGTAGATGACGACCCGGTCGCCCGCGCCCACACCGAGGTCCGTGAGGGTGTTCGCGGCGCGCTTGACCTCGTCGAGCAGCTCCGCGTACGTGACGGCGCGGCCGTCGCCCGGCTCGCCCTCGAAGTGGATCGCGACCCGGTCGCCGAGCCCGGCGTCCACGTGCCGGTCGAGGCAGTTCGCCGCGACGTTCAGCTCGCCCCCGGTGAACCACTTCGCGAACGGCGGGTTGTCCCAGTCCAGGACCCGGTCCCAGTCCTTCGACCAGTCGAGCCGCCGCGCCTGCCGCTCCCAGAAGGCCAGCCGGTCGGCCGCGGCCTCCTCGTAAGCGGCCGCGGTGACGTTCGCCTGCGCTGCGAACTCAGGCGAAGGCGGAAAGGTCCGGTCCTCCGAGAGCAGATTGGCAAGCGTCTCTTGCGGGGTTGATGCCACGGGTATTCGCTCCTTACAGATCTACGCGCCACTGCGCGACTGTGAGGCGGGTCTATGTCCGGCAACACTAGCGCGACGAACACGACACGGTTACGCCCGGCCGCTCCGGCACCGGCATCTGGGACCGCTCCTCGCCGAACGGCCCGCGGGCGGTCGGCGGGCGGTCCGCGAAGGGATTAGCGGCCGCAGCGGGGACCTTGCCGCGCCGATTCGGGAGGTATCGTCGGACCGGTGCACGATCCTGGACGCCGACACCATCCTGTGACTGCCGACTAGCCCGCCCAGTGCGCCGTATGCGCGCTCCGCCCAAAAGGTAAGGTTCCGCCCGTGGATCCTCTCGCGCCTCTCCTCGAACTCTCCGAGGTTGCCGACGCCCTTGAGAACGCCAGAGCCAACGTGGACCGGATGCTGTGGCACGAGGCCCTCCGCGGCGGCGACGAGCTCGTAGCGGCCGAGGTGGCCCTGCACAGCGCGTCCGCCACGCTGGCCCTCGACGGGTACGACTGCGACGTGGAGCGCCTGCGCGACGGGGACTTCGACGACCCGGCCGTCAGCGGGGTCCTGCGCGTCATCGAGGCCCTCCCCGGCCTCGCCCCCATGTGGCCGGTCTCCCCCCGCTACGTCCTCGCGAAGCTCCACACCCTCGCCACCAAGGAGTTCCCGGACGCAGGCACGGACTTCGAGCCCGGCCGCATCGAGGTCGACGAGTCCGGCATGAACCGCATCAACGCCCTCTGCGCGCTGGTCACCAACCCCACCAAGGAGATCCCGGCCGCGATGGCCGCCGCCGTCGTCCACGGCGAACTCCTCGCGGTCCGCCCGTTCCCCGTGGCCAACAACGTGGTCGCCCGCGCCGCCGCGCGGCTCGCGCTGGCCAGCAAGGGACTCGACCCGAAGCTGCTCATCACGGTCGACGCCGGGCACCTCGAACGCGCCCCCGAGTACGTTGGCGCGCAGCGCGCCTGGTCGACCGGTACGCCCGACGGCGTCCGGTCCTGGCTCAAGCACTACGGCAAGGCCCTCACCGCGGGTGCGGCCGAGACCCTGCAGATCTGTACCGAGCTGATGAAGGACGCCGACTAGCGCCTACCCAGAGGCCCTAAGTGTCGTCCCCGGCGAGCTCGGCGCGCAGGCGCTGCTTCTCTTCCCTGCGCCGCTTCACACCCGCGTCGATGTGGTCGATCATCGCCTCGCGCTGCCCGCGCAAGAGAACGAACCCGAGCAGCATCGACGCGAGCAGGCCGATCGCGAGCGCCAGCAGCGCGTTGATGAAGAACATCAGCGGCACGGCGACCACGGCGATGAGGGCCACGCGGTACAGGTAGAACTTGACGACCGGGTTCATACTGGCCGCTCCTCTCCGAACGCTTTGATGCCCGCGAACCACAGCGGGCCGTAGACGAGTGCGGCCACCAGGCCGCCCAGGCCGCCGGTGAGCATCGGCGGCCACGCGGTCGGCGCGATGAGCGCGACCGCGAACCCGGCGGCGAGGCCGAGCAGGACGCCCACGAGCATGAGCCCCCAGCGGGCCGCGCCCGCGTACCGCCGGAACTGCTCGGTGTACACCCACACCGTCGGCAGCGCCGCGATCCACCCGGAGGTCTGCCCGAAGCGCCCCCCGGTCGGCAGCACGAACACCAGGTCGATCACGACCAGGACGGCCGCGCCCATCACGAAGTACGCCAGCGCCGTACCCAGGAGCTGCCCGAGGGTCTCGACCTTCGGGCGCTCCCGCTCCGGCGACTTGCCTTCCGCCACTAGAACTTCACCGACTGCGGCTCCGCGCGCCGCTCGCCGATCGACTGCGGCCCTTCGTACTCGCGCACGACCTCGTAGCGGGTGTTGCGCTCGACGGGCTGGAACCCGGCGTCGCGGATGAGCTCGAGGAGGTCCTCGCGGGTCATCTTGTCCGGCGTCCCGTACTCGTCGGCGTCGTGCGTGATCTTGTACTCCACGACCGAGCCGTCCAGGTCGTCGGCGCCGAACGACAGCGACAGCTGCGCGACGTCCAGGCCGTGCATCACCCAGAAGCACTTGACGTGGTCGAAGTTGTCCAGGAGCAGCCGCGAGACCGCGAAGACCTTCAGCGACTCGGCCGGGCTCGCCATCTTCGTGCGCGCCTGCAGCTTGTTGCGGATCTTGCCGTCCTTGGCGTCGTGGAAGTCGTGCTGGTAGCGCAGCGGGATGAACACGGCGAACCCGCCGGTCTCGTCCTGCATCTCGCGCAGGCGCAGCACGTGGTCGACGCGGTGCCGCGGCTCCTCGATGTGCCCGTACAGCATCGTCGCCGGGGTGCGCAGGCCCTTTTCGTGGGCGAGGCGGTGGATGCGCGACCAGTCCTCCCAGTGGCAGGCGTGGTCGACGATGTGCTGGCGGACCTCCCAGTCGAAGATCTCCGCGCCGCCGCCCGTGAGCGACTCCAGGCCCGCCTCGATGAGCTCGTCCAGGATCTCGTCGGCGGTCAGCCCCGAGATCTTCTCGAACCACTGCACTTCCGTCGCGGTGAACGCCTTCAGGTTCACCTCCGGCAGGGTCTCCTTGAGCGCCTTGAGGACCCGCGGGTAGTACCGCCACGGCAGCGTCGGGTGGAGGCCGTTGACGATGTGCAGCTCGGTGGGCGCGTCGCCCTTCATCTGCTCGGCGAGCGCGACGGCCTGCTCCACGCGCATCGTGTACGCGTCGGTCTCGCCGGGCTTGCGCTGGAAGGAGCAGTACGCGCAGGACGCCGAGCACACGTTGGTGAGGTTGAGGTGCCGGTTGACGTTGAACATGGTCCGGTCGCCGTTCTTGGCGGTGCGGACCCCGTGCGCGAGCCGCCCGAGCCAGGCGAGGTCGTCGGTCTCGTAGAGGCCCACGCCGTCCTCGAAGGTCAGCCGCTCGCCGGCCGCGAGCTTCTCCTCGATGCCGGCCTTGAACTTGGCGTTGTCGTCCATGGCGCTCCCAACGTTGTGGCGTTTCCGCCAGGGTAGCCCCGCCGCGACGCGGCGCAGGGGGCGCACGTTGCGCGATGTGAGGCCGTGAACGTGGGTTGTGTTGCCTGCCACGGCACGTGAGCGGCGGGCAACCGGGGATGCGAGCCTTGCGTGTCTTCGGTACAGTATTCGTGGCCTCCCCCACAGAAGGACACCTCACATGCGCGTTACACGGTTCGGTGCCCGAGTGATCGCCGCCGCCGGCGCGGCCGCTGTTGTCTTCAGCGGCGCGCTACCCGGATTCGCCGAGCCCGGCGTCACCGTCCCCGACGACGGCAACCGCCCCGCGGGCAGCGCCACCGACGACACCCCCGTCACCAACCCGGCCACCGCGAACGGCCCCCTCGGCACCCAGATCATCACCGCGCAGGCCGACCTCGCGCAGATCGCCGAGCAGACCACCTCCGCGCAAGAGGAATGGCTCCAGCGCGAGACCCGCCTCACCGACGCGCAGACCGCCTGGGCCGCCACCCTCACCGAGCTCGAGACCGCGCAGGCCGCCCTCGACTACGCCGCCGGAGAGGCCTACGCCGAGACCGCGGGCCAGCCCGACTCCGAGCTCCCCGACCTCACCGGCCTCGCCCCCCTCGGCGGCGAATGGGACCTCCCCGCCCTCAACGCCGACCTCGAGGACGCCGCGACCGCCGAGTCCGTCGCCCGCGCCTCGCTCGACGCCGCGACCCTCTCCGCCGACCGCTCCGAGACCCGCTACATCACGCTCGACGTTGAGTACGACCGCGCCCAGGCCGCCCTCGACCAGCTCATCGCGAACAACCGCGAAGCCGTCGAGAAGCTCGAGGACGAGCGCGAGACCGCCGCCGCCCAGTACTCGAACGACTTCTCGTCCGAAGTCGACGGCTGGGACGCCGCACCTGCCGCGAAGAAGGCCGTCGAGTACGCGCTGGCGCAGCTCGGCGACCCGTACGTGTGGGGCGCCGAGGGCCCGAACTCCTTCGACTGCTCCGGCCTCGTGCAGGCCGCGTACAACCACGCGGGCGTCTCGCTGCCGCGCGTGGCCGCCGACCAGTACAACGCGACCCGCGACAAGCCGGTCGACACCGAGAAGCTCCTCCCCGGCGACCTCCTCTACTGGTGGGACGACCCCGGCAACTGGCAGTCGGTCTACCACACGGGCATGTACCTGGGGAACGGCAAGATGATCCAGGCCCCCCGCACCGGCGACGTGGTGAAGATCAGCTCCATCTGGTTCGAGAACTTCGCGGGCGCGCACCGCGTCGTCGACGCCGTCCAGACCGACCCGGACGCCGAGAACCCGACCCAGACCCCGGACGACGACGACCCGACGACGCCGAGCCCGCGCCCGCCGACGACCCGTCCGACCGACCCGACCACGCGTCCGACCGACCCGGACCCGTCCGGGAGCGAGTCGCCCACGGACCCGCCGACCTCGTCCTCCCCGACCCCGTCGCCGACCCCTTCGGAGTCGCCGTCGGCGGACGAGGAGACGCCGTCCGGCGAGGAGACTCCGGCCACTACAGCAGCGGATTCCGACACGTCGACGAGTGATCCCGCCGAGTAGGGGTACCGCACGGTAGTGGGAAGGCGCGCACGGGACGCGACCGGTTGATGGCACGATGGTTGTTGAGTTGCCCGAACGACGCTCCAGCCCCGAGGAGGCTCCGTGGACGGAAACAGTTGTAGCTCTTGCGGCCAGCGACTGACGTCCGGGCAGCGCCGCTGCCCCCAATGCGGAGCGCCGCTGCCCCCGCCGCTCGGGGGCTTCCCGGCCGAGTCGGGGCCTTACGGCGGATCGGGCTCGTACGCGGCCCCGGCCGCGCCCGCGTACGGCGCGGCGGCCGTCCCGCAGTACGCCCCTCCCGGCGAACCCGGCTACGCCCCGCCCGGTGCCCCGCAGGGCTACGCGCCCCCGCCGAACCAGGCCTACGGCTCGGCAATCGTCGAACCCCAGTACGCGCCGCCCGGCGCCTACCAGCCGACCGACCCGTACGCGAACCAGAACCAGGGCTACGCCGCCGTCCCGCCGCCGCAGTACGGCCAGCCCGGCCAGCCGGGCGCGAACCCGCCGCCCGGGTCGCCGCCCGTCCAGGGCTACGGCGCGCCCGGAGGCTGGGCCCCGCAGGCCGCGCCTCCGGGGATGCCGCCGCAGGGCGCCGCGCCCGTGCAGGGCTCGGCGGCCGTCCCGCAGTACGGCGCCCCCGGCCAGTACCAGGCGCCGCACTCGGGCTCCGCCCAAGTGCCGCCCTACCCGCCGCAGGGCGCGGCCTCCGGTTCGGCCGCGGTGCCGCAGTACCCCTCTCAAAACCCGCAGTACCCGTCCGCCCCGTCGTATCCTTCGGCGCCTTCGCAGGGCTACCAGTCCGCGCCGCCGTTCCAGTCGTCGCAGTCGCTGCCGCCGGTCGCGGCCGCCCCGCCGGCCTCGGCGCCGTTCTCGCCGCCCGTCCCGGAGCCGTACGCGGCCCCGCAGGTGCCCGAACCGCACTTCACGGCCCCGCCCGAACCGCCCGCCGCGAGCGCGCCGTTCGCCGAGCCGCCCGCGTCCTCGCCCGTGACCGGCGCGCCGTTCGCGGTGCCTGCCGCGAGTAGCGGCTTCAGCCTGCCTTCGGCCGAGTCCGGCGCGTTCGCCGCGCCCGGCGCGGAACAGCCGGGCCTGCCCGAGCCCATGCCCGACGGCACCCAGATCCTGCGGATCAGGCCGAACGCGCAGCCGCCCGCCCCGGCCCCGTTCGCCGATCCCGAACCGCCGCTTGACGTCCCGCAGGCTGCCGCGCAGCCCGCCGGTTTCAGCGTCCCGTCGGCCGAGAACGTTCCCGGCGCGGCCTATGCGGCGCCGGTCCCTGCGGCCGAGGTCCCGAGCCAGGCCCCCGCGCCCGACGACGACCAGCCGTTCGAGGAAGCGCATCACAGTACCGACGACGCGCCGTTCGATGCGCCGTCCGACTACACCCCTTCGGAACCGGCCTTGGCGTTCAGCGCCCCCGAGCCCGCCGCCCCGGCTCCCGCCGCCGGGGGACCGACCGTCGTCGAGGCGGTCGAAGAGGACGACGAGGATGCCGCCTGGGACGAGCTGCCCGACCCCGAAGACGACGATGACGACGTCGAACTCTCCGAGGAGGAAGAGGCCTCGCTCGCCGGTCTGGGCGACGACGTGCCCGGCGAGTCCCTGCCGCCCGCCCCGGCCTCGGCCCCGGGCGCCGGGTCCGATGAGGACGATGAGACTCCCGCGATCGAGCCGGTGCTGGACGCGGCCCTCGCCGACGCGGCGGCCGTCGAAGCGCCGAGCCCCGGAGCGGACCTGGCCGAAGCGGCGGGGACCGCCGCCGAGTTCGCCGAAGCGGCCGGTATCGAGGTGCCGGAACCTGAAGCGGCGCAGGACAAGGAGCCGGAGGCAGGAGTCGAGCCGGAGCCGGTCGCGGCGCCCGCGTACGACGCCTATGCGGGGCCTGTCTCCGACGCGTACGCCGAACCCGAGGCAGCCGCGGAGGCCCTTGACGCGCCCGCCGAGGCGCCTGCGCCAGCCGACGTGCCGGAGTTCGACGCGGCGGCCGAGCCCGCTGACGACGTGCCCGAGTACGCGCCGGAACCGGTCGAGGAGGGCGCCTATGCGGACGCTGCCGAGCCCGAGCCGGTCGCCGAATCCTTTGCGGCCGTGTCGGAGCCCGCCGCAGGCGTGGAATCGGGGGCACCGATCCACGAAGCCGCCGAGCCCGCC
Source organism: Glycomyces sp. NPDC050141 (assembly GCF_055586545.1). Taxonomy (NCBI): domain Bacteria; kingdom Bacillati; phylum Actinomycetota; class Actinomycetes; order Glycomycetales; family Glycomycetaceae; genus Glycomyces; species Glycomyces sp. NPDC050141. The sequence goes on from NZ_JBVJHZ010000036.1 coordinate 11,243, forward strand.
GGACTGCCTGTCCTGGGCGATTCCGAGCCGACCCCGCCCGGGCCGCTGCCGGACCCGCTGCCCGGCCCGACCCCGCCGCGCCCTGAGCCGGTGCCGAATCCCGAACCGACGCCGCCGGCGCCGCGTCCGGAGCCCGTGCCGGAGCCGACGCCGCCGCGTCCTGAACCGACGCCGCCCCAACCGGAGCCGCTGCCGCCGAACCCCGAGCCCGGCCCGCCGATGCCGCGTCCCGAGCCTTCGCCGGTGCCGCAGCCCGAACCGCTGCCGCCGAACCCGGAACCGGGCCCGCCGATGCCGCCCGTGAACGACAGCCCGTTCTCGGACGCGGCCCCGATCGACTACCCCGAGCCGGAGCCCGAGCCGGTCGCGGTGCCCGAGGACGCTCTCGAGGAGGGCCCGCAGTCAGAGGTCGAGTCGGCGCGCAAGAAGGTCGTGAACGCGCCGGACATCAGCCTGTTCGAGGAGCCTTCGACGAAGACCGGCGCGCACCAGCTCCCGGCCGTGAAGCCCGCCGTGGAAGCCGACGGGTTCCGGCCCGGCCGCGCCCGCGTCAAGAACCTCCTCGACCGCTCAGAGCTGCCCGAGCACATCCCGCTCCCGCGCCCGACGGTCTACGGCGCCAAGCCCGCAGACGACGAGGACTGACCGCCGCGGGCCCGCCCGGTCGGGCGGGCCCGTCGGCTTGGTCCGGCGCGCGCGGAGTGTCCCACTTCCCGTGGCATTCGCCGAAAACGCGTCCGCCGTCCCCGACTCCGGTTCATCCTGGTGCAGACGGGCGCTCGATGCGGCCCGCGAGCTTCGCGGGGAGGGCCGTCCCGGCCCGCCGCCCGCGTCATCGGGGAAGGTGAGCAGCATGGCGGAACGCCGTGTCAAAGTGACCACGGAGGTCGGCATCCAGGCGCGGCCCGCGACGGTCTTCGTCGGGACCGCCGCGGAGTCCCGCACCGACGTGGAGATCGCGAAGCCGGGCGGGGACCCGCACGACGCGAAGTCGATCCTGCAGGTGCTGACCCTCGACGTCAGGTCCGGCGACGAGATCGTCCTGACCGGCGACGACGAGGAGATCCTCGACCGGCTCGCCGCCCTCGTCAGCGGGGACGGCGACACCGGCAGCGCCGACATCGGCGATATCGACGAGAACTGAAGGCCCGCGGCCGGACCGGTGCGAGATCCGGTCCGGCCAGCCGGGTCCGGTCCGGCTATCTAGTCCGGCCCGGTCCGGTTCCGCCATCCAGCCCGTCCCACCATCCGGTCCGTTCCGGCGTCCGCGGTGATGTCGGCGACGCCGCCTCCGCTCGCGTACCTCCTAGCCGCGCGACCGGCTACGGTCGAAACTGTGAACATCGCACGGCGCCCCAGGGTCGGCCACATCGCGTTCCTCAACTGCCTGCCCATCTACTGGGGACTGGCGCGGACGGGCGCGCTCCTCGACCTCGACCTCCACCGCGCCGCACCGGACGAGCTCAGCCGCCGCCTCGTCGCGGGCGACCTCGACATCGGGCCGATCACCCTCGTCGAGTACCTGCGCCACGCCGACGACCTCCTCCTCATCCCCGACCCCGCCGTAGCCGCCGACGGCCCGGTCCTGAGCGTCAACCTCGTCTCGAAGGCCCCGCTCGCCGACCTCCCGGCCGCGCCGCGCGTCGCGCTCGCCTCGACCTCCCGCACCGGCGTCCTCCTCGGCCGCATGCTCCTCGAAGACCGCTACGGCCGCAAGCCGACCTACACGGTCACCGCGCCCGACCTCGACTCCGCGCTGCGGGACGCCGACGCGGCGGTGCTCATCGGCGACGAAGCCCTCCAGGTGTTCCACGACCCGGCCGGGCATCACGTGCTCGACCTCGCCGCCGAGTGGAAGGACTGGACCGGCCTGCCGATGGTCTTCGCCGTCTGGGCTGTGCGCCGGGACTACGCCGAGGCCCACCCGGGCCTCGTCAAGGACGTCCACCTGGCCTTCCGCGACTCCGTGCAGCGCAGCCGCGACGAGATGGACGAGGTCGTGGCCTCCGCGGCCCGCTGGGAGCCGTTCCCGCCCGCCGCGCTCGCCGAGTACTTCGACCGACTCCAGTTCGGCCTCGGTGAGCGGCACCTCGCCGGGTTGCGGGAATTCGCGTCCCGTGCGTCCCGTTATGCGGATATAGCCCCACTGCGGGCAGGCGGCCCGGAGTTCTTCGAGACCGGGCCCGAAGCCCGGCTCTGACCACCCGAGACGGACGACGAAGGGACCCTGCTGTGGCCGTCGAGCTGAAGAAGCCCCGCAAGAACCGCCCCGCCTGGCACAAGCTCACCGTGAGCCGCGTCAGGCCGCTCACCGAGGACGCCGTCGAGGTCACCCTCGCCGTCCCCGAGGAGCTGCGCGCGGCCTTCGACTTCAACCCCGGCCAGCACCTCACGTTCCAGCGCGTCGAACCCGACGGTGCCGAAGTGCGCCGCTCCTACTCCCTCGCCTCGACCCCGCGCGAGCTCGCCGAGCGCGGCACGCTGCGCCTGGGCATCCGCTCGATCCCCAAGGGCACCTTCTCCGGGTACGCGAACCGGCAGCTCACCCCCGGCGACGTGCTCGAAGTCCTTCCGCCCCTCGGCCACTTCTGGACCGAGATCCGCGCCGACCGCCACTACGGCTCGGTCGTCGCGGGCTCCGGGATCACCCCGATCATCGGGATCGCGACGGCCGCGCTCGACGCGGGCGCGACGGTGACCCTCCTGTACTCCAACCGCACCGAGGCGTCCACGATGTTCGCCGCCGAGCTGCGCGACCTCCAGCGCGAGCACGGCCCACGGCTTCGCCTCCACCACGTGCGCACCCGCTCCGAAGGCGACTCCCCGCTGCTCACCGGGCGCCTCACACCCGAACGCCTCGAAGCGCTCGTCGCGGCCGGGGTCGTCGACCCGCACGAGGTCGACGAGTGGTTCCTGTGCGGCCCCTACGAGATGGTCCTCGGCGTCAAGGACGTCCTGGAGGAAGCCGGGGCGCAGCGCGTCCACACCGAGCTGTACACGGTCTGAGGCGAGACCCACGAGTCACCGCGCCCGGGCGCACTGTCCCCAGGGCGGCTCCGGCGATACGCTTCGTGCATGGCCGAGATTGACGATGTCCTCGCCCGCGCCGCCGACGGCGGCGCCATCAGCGCCGAGGAAGCCCTGCTGCTCTACACCGAAGCGCCCTTCCACCCGCTCGCCGAGGCCGCCGACGCGGCCCGACGGCGCGTCATCGGCGACAACATCGTCACCTACCTCATCGACCGCAACATCAACTACACGAACGTGTGCGTCACCGCGTGCAAGTTCTGCGCCTTCTACCGCGCCCCCAAGCACGAAGAGGGCTGGGCGCACCCGATGGAGGAGGTCCTGCGCCGCTGCGGCGAGGCCGTGGGCCTCGGTGCGACGCAGGTGATGCTGCAGGGCGGGCACCACCCCGATTTCGGCGTCGAGTATTACGAGGAGCTGTTCTCCTCGGTGAAGCGCGAATACCCCGAGCTCATGATCCATTCGATCGGGCCGTCGGAGATCGCGCACATGTCGAAGGTCTCGGGTGTCGCGATCGACGAGTCGATCCGCCGCATCAAGGCCGCCGGGCTCGACTCGATCGCGGGGGCCGGGGCCGAGATGCTCCCGGCGCGCCCGCGCACGGCGCTCGCGCCGCTGAAGGAGTCGGGGGAGCGCTGGCTGGAGATCATGGAGGCCGCGCACCGGCAGGGCCTGGAGTCGACGGCGACCATGATGATGGGCACCGGCGAGACCGCGGCCGAGCGGATCGAGCACCTGCGGATGATCCGCGACGTGCAGGACCGCACGGGCGGGTTCCGGTCGTTCATCCCGTGGACGTACCAGCCGGAGAACAACCACCTGAAGGGCCGGACGCAGGCGACGACCCTGGAGTACCTGCGGCTCTTGGCGACCGCGCGTTTGTTCTTCCACAACGTGAAGCACCTGCAGTCGTCGTGGCTGACGACCGGGAAGGCCTCGGGGCAGCTGAGCATGCACCTGGGCGTGGACGACCTCGGTTCGATCATGCTGGAGGAGAACGTGATCTCCTCGGCGGGCGCGCGCCACCAGTCGCGGCTCTCGGAGCTCATCGGCCTGATCCGCACCGCGGACCGGATTCCGGCGCAGCGGAACACGCTCTACGAGCGCATGTCGGTCCACTGGACCCCCGAGGACGACCCCCACGACGATCGCATCCGCTCGCACTTCTCGACGATCGTCAAGGAGCTCCAGCTCAAAGCCGAGTAGCGGCCGGTTCAGGGCCTGAGGGCCTTGAGCACCCGCATCGCGTGCGCCGGGGCGTCGGCGGGGTCGAGCGGGGCGTGCCCGACCAGGAGCCGGTACCAGAACGGCCCGAACACGAGGTCGACCGCGTGGTCGAGGTCGGCCGCGGGATCGATCTCGCCGCGTTCGGCGCCGCGCCGCAGTATCGCGGCCACGACGGCGCGGCGGCTCGCCACCCATTCCTGGAACGGCGGCAGGAACTCCGGGTCGAGCTGGGCCTCGGCCATGAGCCCGCGCAGCGCCTTCGCCTGGAGCGGCCGTTCCGCGATCCGGTACAGCCGCGACAGGAACTCGGCGAGATCGCCTGCGGCGCTGCCGGAGTCGGGTTCGGGCATGCGGCGGGCGACCGCCAGCGTATAGGCCTCCATCACCAGTTCAGGCCGGGACCGCCACCACCGGTAGATGGTGCTCTTGGCGACGCCTGAGCGCGCGGCGACCCCCTCGATGGTCACGCCCTGGTAGCCCAGCTCCTCCAGGAGCGCGGCCGCCGCGGTCAGGACCGCCTGGTGCGCTTCCTCACTGCGGACGCGTCCGCCCTTCCGATCGCTTGCCATGACCGACATCGTAGACTACGCTCAAATCGAAACGCTACGTATCGATTGAATTGGAGTCGTCATGAGTCGCATCGTCATCGGACACGAGCTCGCGAGCTCGCCCGACCAGGCCTGGTACGGCCACCTGGCCAGTGAACTGGCGCCGCACGAGGTGGTCACCCCGCAGCTGCCCGACCCTGAGGCGCCGCAGGCCGAAGCGTGGATCAAGGCCATGGAGTCCGAGGTCGCCGACGCGGCCGACACCGTCCTGGTCGGACACTCCCTCGGCGGCGTCGCGCTGCTGCGCGTCCTGGAGCGCCATGAGGGGGAGCCGTTCGCCGGAGCGGTCCTCGTCGCCTCGATGGCGCACGAGGTCGGCTACGAGCAGCTGGCGCCGTTCTTCGAAAGCGGGTTCGACTGGGACCGCATCCGCGCGAACGCCAAGGGCTTCCGGGCACTGATCGCCGTCGACGACCCTGTGCTGACCCCTTCGCCGCTCGAGCACGTGGACCTGTTCGCCCGCCATCTCGGTGCGAAAGTCCTGGTCACCCCGGACGGCGTCCACTTCAGCCGCCACCAGGACCGTCGCGAACTCGACGAGGCCGCGGCGCTCGTCCGCGAACTCCTGGCCTGAAACGCGACCGGGCCCGGCGCCGCAAGCGCCGGGCCCGGTGGTGAGGACGGTCAGATCAGGTGGCCGATCTCTTTCGCGATGAGGCGCACGTTGACTCCCGAGTTGGGGCAGCCGCCGAAGTGGTGGAGGGCGATCACCTCGTGGGTGTCGCGGGAGAGCACCGGGGAGCCCGAGGACCCGAACTCGGTGTCGCAGTAGTACGAGATGTCGCTGTCGGCGACGTACCCGTCGTACACCTCGTGCTTGACCACGCAGCTACCGCCGTCCACTGAGGACTCGATGGCGATCTCGGTGGGCCGCCCGGCCGGGTGCTGCGGGATGTAGATCGCCTCGCCGCTGCGGGCCGCGCGGTCCGAGAGCTCCAGGAAGCCGAAGCCCTTGACCTTCTCGAAATCATCCACAGTGAACAGCGTGTAGTCCAGGGACTTCGAGGTCGCCAGCACTTCCGAGCCGTTCACCTTCACCGGCGGGTTCGTGATGTCCGTGCCGCACACCGCGCAGTCGTACCCGAACCACACCTCGGTGCCCTGCGCCTCTTTCGTCTCCGTGAAGCAGTGGTGGTTGGTCAGCAGCCGGTTGCTCTCGCCCACCCGGAACGCCGTGCACAGCACGGTCCCGTCGATGAGCAGGCGCGCCACCGGCTCCGCGTGGTCCACCTCGTCCGGATACGACGACCGGTAGCAGGCCGAGGACTGCTTCTCGTCGCCCTCGCAGATCGACTCCTCCGGCCGGGCGCTGTCGGCCCGCTCCTGCGCGAGGCCGTCCACCTCCTCGGTGGTGAACCCGTACGCGGCCTTGTCGATCAGCACGCCCAGCGCCGACGAGCCGCCGCCGGACTCGCGGTGCAGCTCGACGATCGCGGTGTCGCCGGTGATCGAGGTCGCCCACTGGTCGATCAGCGACTCCTCGTACCGGTAGGACTCGGCGCCGTCGGGGCTGGAGACCGTCACGAAGTCGCCCGTGTTCAGCAGCAGCCGCTCGAAGTGGACCTTGACGTAGCCCGCGTCGGGGCCGGAGACCTCAAGGACGTCGGCCTCGTCCGCGTACGTCAGCGACTCGGCGAGCGCCGTCACCTCGCCGACGTCGACCAGGCCGAGCAGGTCGTCGTCGACCGGCATGAGCTCCATGGTGCCGTCCAGGAGCGCGTCGTCAAGGAGCGACGCCGCGGGCTCGTCCTCGGCGAACGCGCTCGGCACCACCGCGGCCGCCCCGCCCAGCGCGATCGACCCGGCCGCCGCCACCAGGATCAGCTTGCGGCGCTTGCGTTCGGCCCCGCTATGCCCGGTTCGTGGATTCCGCACGCTTGCCGCCACGGTCGGCCCCTTTCGTGAGAGATGTGTCGACCGTTCAACGAGCGAGGCGCGCGGAGGTTGCGCCACGTGAGGGTGGGAAGGCGTGGGTCACAGGGAAAACCGACGCCGTCGGGTCCGCCTGGGGCCTATCGGTCCGGCCCTCCAGGGCGGCAGCGGTCCAGGATCTCGCCCAGGCCCCTGCGCGTCGCCACCACCAGGAGCGTGTCGCCGCGCCCGACCCTGAAGGCCGCGTCCGGGTTCCAGCTGATCGTCCCGCCCGCGCGCTTGACCGCGAGCAGCCGGTGGAACCCGACCCGCGTAGCCAGGTGCGCCCCCGCGTCGTCCATCGCCGAGCCCGCGCCGACCTCGAACGCCTCGATGTACGCGATGTGCCCGCGCACCGGGATCGTCACCAGCACCTTGTCGTCCGTGAGCGCCTGCGCGAAACTCGCCGAGGCGACCTCCGGCGCGCTGTAGGACGCGTGCGGCGGCGCGCCCTGCGGCGGCGTCGCCCGGTTCAGGTTCTGGCGGATCAGCGCCGCGAACTCCGGGTTGTAGATCCGCATCACCGTGCGCAGCTTCGGGTTGCACTCCAGGCCCGACAGCGCCGTCTCCAGGTTCGACTCGTCCTGCTTCGCCATCAGGACCAGCGACCGGCAGTGCCAGATGTTCGCCTCCGCCAGCAGCTCCTGGTTCGACCCGTCGCCGAACAGCACCTGCGCGCCCTTCGCGCGCGCGGCCCGCACGCCCATCGCCTCGCGGTTCTTCTCGATCGCGACGACCGGGATCTTCGCCTCCCGCAGCCGCTCGACGACACGGGTCCCCATGTTGCCCAAGCCGACCACGATCACGTGCTCCCGCACCTGCCGGGTCCGGCGGCCCTCCGACAGCGCGTACCGCCGGTCCACGACGGCCTGCACGATCGCACCGGTCGCGAACGGGATCAGGAGCGAACCGGTCAGCACCACCACCGCCTGCGTGACCTTCAGGAGCCGGCTCGCGGTCATGTCCGGGTCGATGCCGCCGCCCGCCATCAGCGCCAGCAGGTAGAACACCTCCCCGTCGCCGTCAGGGGAGTTCGCGCCGCTCGGCCAGAACGACAGCACCACGAACCCGAACGCGAACACCGCGAACAGGACCAGCGCGAGCACCACGAGGCTCTTGGTGAGCATGCCCCGCAGCGTGCTCAGCGCCTCCTTCACCGCCAGCACCGCGTTCTGCAGCCGCGGGCGCAGCTGCCCGCGCCTGCGGTCGGGCGAGAGCCACAGGTACCGCAGCGCCTCGTTCTCGTCCTCGGGGATGAGCTCGATCCCGGCCTGGTTGCCGCCCGCGACCACCCACTGCGCCTCGGCGCGCTCCTCGCGCTGCCGCGACAGGTACAGCCGGCGCCCCCACACGTTGATCTCGCCCGGCGGCAGCTGCTGGAGCGCCGCGAGCGCGTACGTGTCGGCGACCATGTCGGCGTCCGACTGCACGTACACGCCGTCCTCGTCGTCGCCCAGGAGCTTCTGGATGTTCGCGCGCAGCCCGCTGTTGTACATGCGGATGACCAGCCGCGGCAGGGTCTCGTCGCCCAGGTAGTGCGACATCTCGCGGATCTTCAGCGCCAGGTGCAGGTTCCCGACGTCGTTCTGGTCCATGAGCGCGACCGCGTACGCGGCCGTCAGCCCGGCGAGGCGCACGGTCTCGGCGGTGACCTCGGCCTGGGTGAACACCTGGAGGTTGCGGTTGACCTCGGCCTCGCGGCGGATCTCCTCGCGCTGGCCGCCGGGGCCCTCGGCGAAGACGGCGGTGACGTGGAAGGCGTAGCGCTCGATGAGGTGCTTGATGAAGCGGAGGGTCAGTCCGTTGTCGCCCACGACGATGACGCGGCGCTCGGTGCGGGCGTCGCCGTACTGGGGGTGCCGGGGGTGCATGGATGAAGTCTACGGACTGTTCGCAAACGATTGCGGCCCAAGAGAGTCCGGATTGCTACCCTCTGCGGGCCAGGCGGGCGAGGAGCTTGTCGACGTCGGCTTCGTAGTCGTACCAGTCGACGTCGTGCACGAAGCCGAGCTCGCCGTTGATCCAGCGGACGTCGTCGGCGGTCTCGAGGGTCCACGTCTGGACGTCGACGAGCTGCGGTTCGGCGCGGCGCAGCTCGGTGAGGAGCCGGGCCTTCATGGTCATCGCGAGCCCGTACGACCGGTGCTGGGGGGCGACGACGGTGTCGTACTGGTCGGCGCGGGTGGGCCGCTGCGCGGAGACGACGAGCTCGGTGAGGCCGACGACGTTCCCGAACGGTTCGGCGATCGCGACGGCGATGTGCGAGCGCATGCCGCGCCGGGCGAGGGTCTGGAAGGAGTCGCGCAGGGCCGGGGCGTAGGCGGAGCCGCGCCATTCGGGCACGAACGCGACGTTCCCGCCCGCCGAGCGCAGGTTGGCCTTGACGTCCGCGTAGGAGTCCAAGAGCCGTGCGGGGACGCCCCCGGCGTGGTATTCGAGCCGGTACCCGGCGGCGAGGCGCCCGGCGGCGTGCTCGATCTTCTCCCAGTCGATGTCGGCCCAGCGCAGGAGGTGCCGCTGCTCGACGACGTTGCGCGCGAAGCCGTGCCGGTCGTAGAAGCCCACGGCCGGGGTGGTGGCGATGACCTCGACGGACAGGGTCCGGCAGCCGTTGGCCTTCGCGCATTCGGCGACGGCCCGCAGGAGCCGGGAGCCGACGCCCTGGCCGCGTGCAGAGGGCCTGGTCGACATCTCGACGACCCCGGTCCCGCCCTGCTCGCCGCCGAAGAGGATGAGGCTGGCGTGCCCGACGAGGTCGCCGTCGGCGTCGCGGTCCATGAACAGGAACCGGCGGTCGTCCGGGAGCGACCCGGTGAGGTAGTCGCTGAGGCGGTCCGTGCGCCATCGCGGCTCGGCCGGCATGTCCGCTGCGGTCATGTCGTTGAGGACCGAGCACCAGTCGTTGAGGTCGTCGGCCGTCATCTCGCCGGGAGCGAGCTGCTTCAGGGGCATCTCTTATCCTTACCCGAAATCGTCACCGAACGGAACCCCCTCCTCACAGCTTGCAGCGATTCGGGGGGTCTGTCAGGCGGTGCTCTTCCTGCCGTACTCGTCGGCGCGGTCGAAGACCTTCTTGACGTAGTCGTCGCGGGGGTTGTAGCTGTAGAGGGCGGCATACCAGCCGTCGGGCCTGCTCATGTCGCGGTTGTCGTGGCAGAGGTAGTTGGCGGCGGCGGTGACGGCGTCGTCGATGTCGTGCGGGTCGGATTTGCCGTCCCCGTCGCCGTCGGCCTTCCAGTGCTCCCATGTGCTGGGGAGGAACTGCATGGGCCCCCATTCGCCGTGGATGGGGCCGATGATCTGGGTCATCGTGGTGCCGTCGGCCTGGATCTGGTTGCCGTTGATGGTGCCGTGGGTGGTCTCGGTGGCGCCGATGCCCGCGAGGGTGGTCCAGGACAGGTTGCAGCCGGGGTTCTGGGCGGCGGAGACGAGCTCGCCGCGCCCGTACGCGACGAGGGCGCGCTGGGGGATGCCGAGGTCGCTGAGGTTCGCGGCCCACGTCTCGAGCCCGGCCGGGGTGGCGGCGGCGCTCGTGGGCGACTCGGTCGGGCTCTGGGTGGGCGCGAGGATGTCGCCGATCTGCGTCGACTCGGCGGGCAGGCCCGCGGCGGGCGCCTCGCCGAAGGCGCCTTCGGGGGAGAGCGCGAGCGGGGTCTCGGCGGCTTCGGGGGTCGGCTCGGTGCCGAAGGACCAGGCCGGTCCCGCGCCGGGGACGACGAGCCAGCCCGCGGTGAGCGCCCCCGCGAGCGCGAGCACGGTGAAGGCGACCTGGACGCTGAGGCGCCCGGCCGGGGCCCTCAGGCCCCGCCACGCCGCCCGCAGGCCCCTGCCGGTGCCCCTGACGCCGAGCCACAGGACCCGCGGCGTGCGCTTGACGACCAGCCACAGGACCCGCGGCGTGCGCTTGACGGCGCGCCACAGCAGGCCCGGGGCGCGGCGCACGGCCTTGACGGCTTGCTTCGGCAGGGCGGCAACTGCAGTCGTGAACGACACGGGAGGGGGCGTCCTTTCTGGTCGAGCGCTGCTCGGTCGGATCGTCGTGGCGACGGTGCCGCGGGGCGGTATCGGCGGAGGTGCCGGGTGCGGCGGTGCTTGGTCGGCGCGGTGGTGCGGCACCGGTGCCGCGGTGCCGGATCGGGGCCCGGACCCCGGCGGACCGTCGGAGTGACGGCGCGGCGGGGCGCGTTCGCGAGGGACCGGACTGAAAGCGAGTATTCCCTAGTTTCGTCCCCGCGGGCAACGCCTGAGCGCCAATAATTCCGAAATCAACCGCGACCGAGTGGCGCGCGACTCGTTCTCCCAACGGACGGTGGTTGCCACGAGCAAACCCGCGGCGAGAACGCCTCATGTCCGCGTCTGCGCTGCAAGCGGCGTGCAGACCGGGTGCCAGTTCCCATCACGGCAGGTAACCGACTGAGATGGGGGTGACACTGTGAGGCCGCTGGGCATTGTGCCCGCGCACCAGCGCGCCACAGCCCGGCATACGGGGGCTGAACGAAAGTTGATCGACACGTGGATACGACAACGGCATCGCACGCCGCACTGACAGCCTTTGCCCTTCCTCTCGGGGACAACGGACCTGAATATAAGAAAGCGTCCGATGTGGAATACCGCTGCGCGGATGCGGCCATTGCCGAACGGGTCGCCGCACCCGGCAGCGCGAACGACGCGGACCGCGGCAGCGCCGCCCGGCCCGCCCCGCTGCCCTCCGGCGACGTCACGTTCATGTTCACCGACATCGAAGGCTCGACCCGCCTCGCCACCGGGCTCGGCGCCGAGCGCTACCGCGTCGTCCTCCACCGCCACCGCGCGCTCGTCAGAGAAGTCCTGCGCGCCACCGGCGGCACCGAGATCGACACCGAGGGCGACTCGTTCTTCGTCGCCTTCCACCACGCCGCTGACGCCTGCGCCGCCGCCGTCGGCATCCAGACCGCCCTGCGCGGCGCCCACTGGCCCGAGCACGACGGCCGCCCGCTCCGCCCCAAAGTCCGCATAGGACTCCACACGGGCGAGGCCTGGCCCTCCGCGGGCGGGTACGCCACACCCGAGGTCCACCGCACCGCCCGCATCTGCTCCGCCGCGCACGGCGACCAGGTCCTCGCCTCCGCCGACTGCGCCGCCGCCGCCGGACTCCCGCCCGCGGCGGTGCGCCGCCTCGGCGACTTCGAACTCCGCGGCCTGCCCGAACCGACCGAGCTCGTCCAGCTCGCCGCGCCCGGGCTCCCGACCGCGTTCCCGCCGCCGCCCGTGCGGCCCCTCACCCACCACCTGCCCGCCGACCTCAAACCGCCCGTCGAACGCCCGGGGGAGTACCGCGAACTCGACCGCGCCTTCGCCGCCCACCGCCTCGTCAGCCTCACCGGCCTCGGCGGCTGCGGCAAGACCACCGTCGCCAAGGCCTGGGCCCGCCGCCGCCTCGCGTTCTACGAGCACGGCGCCTGGTACTGCCGCGCCGGGGACGACCTCGGCACCGCCCTCCTGGCCTCCCTCGGCAGGCGGCCCGAGCTGTTCCGCCCCGCCATCGAGACCGCCGCCGACCGGCTCCGCGAGGCCACCGCGCTCCTGGTCCTCGACGACCTCGACCGCGCCCACGCGCCCGACGTCGAACGGCTCCTCCACGACTGCCCCGGCGTCCACGTCCTCGCCGTCGGCGCCCGCCCGCTCGAACTCCCCGGCGAGGCCAAACGCGCCCTCGGTCCCGCGCCGGTGGACGTGAGCGCCGCGATCCTCGCCGGGTACTGCGAGGAGCGCGCCGCCCCCTGGACTGCTGCGGACTGCCGGCCGCTCGCCGCCGCCGTCGACGGCTTCGTGCCCGCCCTGACGGCGCTTGCCGAGGTCACGGCGCTCGGCTCTCCCGGTGTGGCCCTGCGGTACCTCAGCGACGACCCGGTCGGCGCCCTCGACGGCGGCGGCCGCTTCAGCGCCGCGATCGACGCTGCGGTCGCCGCGATCTCGGGCCCGGCCCGCGCGGTCCTCCTCGAACTCGCGGCCCGCCCGGCCGGGGCCACCGTGGACGCGGTGCTCGACCTGTGCCGCCAGCGCGACGGGAGCCTCGAGGCGCTCGTCGAGCTCGTGGACGTGGCGCTGGTGGTGATCGAGCGGCCCGCGATGGACCAGGCGGTGTACCGGGTGCCCGCGCCGCTGCGCTGGCTCCTGACCGGTTCGGCCCCGGACGTGGCGCTGAAGGCCTCGGAGGCGGCTTTCGGGGCGGCGCACGCGCCGCAGCCGGAGGCCCCGCCGCTGGCCGACCGCCTGCGCCCGCGCCCGGCGGTCGCCGCCGGTTTCGCCGACCGGCTCGTCCACCCGGTGAGCCTGGAGAGCGCCCGCCTGCGGGCGGTCGCCTAGCGCGCAGCAGGGCCGGCGGCCGGAGACCTCTTTCGGGTGACACTTCGGCCGCCGGGCCCGGTTCCGGGGTGTTTTCTGTCGGACCCGGGCGGCAGGATCGAGCGGAGTGCTGATCTTTCCCCTCAAGTGGTGGGTGGGGGGTGGTGGGTGGGACTTCGCGGACGGGAGCGGCCGAAGCGGTCCTCGCCCGTGTGCGATGCTGAGCCCGTGACTGACAGGCAACCGCAGGCCGCCCGAACCCGTACCGCCTCGGCGGCCGCCATCGCGCGTGCCGCCCGGGTCATCCCCGGCGGCGTGAACTCGCCGGTCCGCGCCTTCCGCGGTGTCGGCGGCGACCCGGTGTTCATCCGCGAGGCCTCCGGCGCGCGCATGACGGATGTCGACGGCAACACCTACATCGACCTGGTCGGCTCGTGGGGCCCGCTCATCCTCGGCCACGCCCACCCCGACGTCGTCGCCGCGCTCACCGAGGCCGCCGCGCGCGGCACCTCCTACGGCGCCCCGACGGTGGGCGAGATCGAGCTCGCCGAGCTCATCGTCGAGCGCACCCCGTGCGAGATGGTCCGCCTCGTGTCCTCCGGCACCGAGGCCACGATGAGCGCCGTGCGCCTCGCGCGCGCCGCCACGGGCCGCGACAAGATCATCAAGTTCGCGGGCTGCTACCACGGCCACGCCGACTACTTCCTCGCCGAAGCCGGGTCCGGGGTCGTCACGCTCGGCCACCCCGACTCGCCGGGCGTCCCGGCGGCCGCCGCCGCCGACACGATCGTCATCCCCTACAACGACATCGGCGCGGTCGAAGCGGCCTTCGCGGCCCACCCGGGGCAGATCGCGGCGGTCATCACCGAGGCCGTGCCCGGCAACATGGGCGCGATCGAACCGCTCGGCGGCTTCAACGAGAAGCTCTACTCGGTCACGCGCGCGCGCGGCGCGCTCCTGATCTCCGACGAGGTCATGACCGGTTTCCGCGTCGCCCCCGGCGGCCTCGCCGCCCCGGCCGACCTCTACACGTACGGCAAGGTCATGGGCGGCGGCCTCCCCGCCGCCGCGTTCGGCGGGCGCGCCGACCTGATGTCCCGCATCAGCCCCGCCGGGCCCGTCTACCAGGCCGGGACGCTCTCAGGGAACCCGCTCGCCGTCGCCGCCGGGCTCGCGACGCTCCGCGCCTGCGACGCAGACGTCTACCGCACCCTCGACGCGACCGCAGCCGAACTCCAGCGCATGGCCTCCGAAGCGCTCACCAAAGCCGGTGTCCCGCACTACGTCTCGGCCCCCTCGAACCTCTTCAGCGTCTTCTTTTTCAATGAGCAGAGTTTCTCGGAGGGACCGGTCCGGAACTTCGCTGACGCGAAGCGTCAGGACACCGAGGCCTACGGCGCGTTCTTCCACGCCATGCTCGAAGGCGGCGTCTACCTGCCGCCGAGCGCCTTCGAATGCTGGTTCACCTCGGCCGCGATCGACGAGGAAGCCCTGTCACACATCGAACAGGCCATGCACACCGCGGCCGAAGCCGCGGCTAAGGTGCGCTCATGAGCGGCTCCACCACCATCGTCCACCTGCTGCGGCACGGCGAGGTCCACAACCCGGACGGCATCCTGTACGGGCGCATCCCCGGTTTCCACCTCTCCGAGCTGGGACGCGAGATGGCGGTCGCCGCCGCCGAGCGCCTCGCCGGACGCGACGTCGTCCACGTCGGCGCCTCCCCGCTCCAGCGCGCGCAGGAGACCGCCGAACCGGTCGCCGCCTCCTACCGCATGGACGTCACGACCTACGACGGCCTCATCGAGGCCGGGAACTCCTTCGAGGGCCTGCGCGTCGGCGTCGGCGACGGCGCCCTCCGCGAGCCCCGCTACTGGTGGCGCCTGCGCGACCCCTTCCGCCCCTCGTGGGGCGAGGCGTACCTCGACATCGCGCGCCGCATGATGGACGCGGTCGAGCAGGCCCGCACGGCCGCCGAAGGCTCCGAGGCCGTCCTCGTCAGCCACCAGCTGCCGATCTGGACCGCCCGCCGCTTCGCCGAGCGCAAGCGCCTGTGGCACGACCCGCGCAAGCGCGAGTGCGCGCTGGCCTCGATCACGAGCTTCGTCTACGAAGGCGCGAAGCTCGCCCGCATCGAGTACTCCGAGCCCGCCGCGCACCTGGTCCTCAAGTCCGAGTCCGCTCGGAAGGCCAAGGGCGCCTGAGGATGGCCCTGCGGCGGAGGACGATGCTGGCGGCCGTGCCGCTGCTGGCCCTCGCCGCCTGCTCGGATACAGGCGGCGAGAACGCGAACCGCGTCAACGAGATCAACCGCGACAGGTTCGTCTCCGGCGACGGCTCGAACTACCGCTGGGAGGAGCCGGGCGACCGCTTCGAGGCGCCCCGCCTCACCGGTGAGGACCTCGACGGGAACCCGGTCGACACCAGCGAATGGGCCGGGAAGGTCATCGTCGTCAACTTCTGGGGCTCCTGGTGCCCGCCGTGCGTCGCCGAAGCCCCCTATCTCGTCGAGGCCGCCGCGTACTTCGCGGAGCAAAGCGAAGGCACGGGCGACGATGAGGTGCAGTTCCTCGGCGTGAACATCCGCGACTCCGCCGACCCCGCGAAGGCCTTCGAGCAGCGCTGGGGCGTCGAGTACCCGTCCCTGTCCGACGAAGCCGGCCGCGTCGCCGACCAGTTCGTCGACTACGGGCTCTCCCCGAACGACATCCCCGCGACCATCGTGATCGACGCCGAGCACCGCGTGTTCTCCATCTGGCGCGGCGAGATCGACGACGCCGAGACCCTGATCGCCGACGTCAGCAAAGCCCTGGAGCCGTCATGAGCACGCCCCCGAAGTCCGCCCTCCGCAAGGCCGCCAAGGGCGCCGTCATGGCCGGGACCGCCGCGCTCGCCGCCGTCGCGGTCGGCACGCTCGTGAAACGCCGCCTCGACGACGCCCCGCAGATTCCCTTGCCGCGCAAGGAATCCGAGTGAACCCCGCAGAGACCGCCGCCTCCGGGCCGCTGCTCCTGGCGTTCGGCGTGGCCGCGCTGGCCGGGCTCGTCTCGTTCGCGTCCCCGTGCACGCTCCCGCTCATGCCCGGGTACGTGTCCTATGTGACCGGTATGAGCGGCCAGGAGCTGTCGAAGGACCGCCGCATCGGCCGCGTCCTCCTCGGCGCCCTCCTGTTCGTCGCCGGGTTCACCGCCGTCTACACCGTCATCGTGTTCGCGCTCCAGAGCGCCGGCCGCGCCCTCCTCACCAACTCATCCACATTGGAGACCGTGGCCGGGGTCGTCATGATCGCCATGGGCCTCATGTTCATCGGCCTCATCCCCACCCGCGGCGGCTTCGCCCCCAAGTGGCGCCCCGCCGTGGGCCTCGCCGGGGCCCCGCTGTTCGGCGCGGTCTTCGCGCTCTCCTGGATTCCCTGCACCTCACCGGTGCTCGCGGCCATCACGAGCCTCGCGGTCATCCAGGACGGCACCGCCCGCGGCATCGGCCTCATGATCGCCTACTGCGCCGGGCTCGGCGCGCCGTTCGTGCTCTTCGCCGTCGGCATGCACCGCCTCGCCGGGGCCCTCGACTTCCTCAAACGCCACGGCCGCGCCATCTCCATCGCCGGGGGCGTCATGCTCACCCTCGTCGGGATCGCCCTCGTCACCGGCGCCTGGACGGAGTTCACGAACTGGCTGCGCGCCACCGTCGGCGCCGGGGTGAGCTTCCTGTGACGACCGTCCTGACCCCGCCTCCCCGCTCCAGACCCGGTGCCGCCAAACGCCTCCGGGGCTTCGCGCGCCGCTGGTGGCACCAGCTCACCGCGATGCGCACCGCGCTCCTGCTGCTCCTGGCGCTCGCGCTCGCCGCGATCCCCGGCTCGACGTTCCCGCAGCGCTCCATCAGCGCCGTCGACGTCGCCGACTACTACACGCAGCATCCCGACCTCGCGCCCTGGCTCGACCGGGTGTGGGCGTTCGACGTCTACACCTCGCCGTGGTTCTCCGCGATCTACCTGCTGCTCATGATCAGCCTCGTCGGCTGCATCCTGCCGCGCCTGGGCGTCCACTGGAAGGCCCTGCGCGCCAGGATCCCCGACGCCCCCAAGCGCATGTCGATCCTGCCCTACCACCGCACGCTCGCCGTCGAAGCGAACCAGTCGATGGCCCGCGCGGTCCTCAAGCAGCGCCGCTGGCGCACCACCGTGCGCGAAGCCGAGGACGGCACCGTCACGATCAGCGCCGAGAAGGGCTACCTGCGCGAGACCGGGAACCTCCTGTTCCACACCAGCGTCATCTTCATGCTCGTCGGCGTCGCCGTCGGCAGCTTCATGAGCTGGTACGGCAACCGCATCCTCTCCGAGGACAAGTCCTACTGCAACAACCTGCAGCAGTACGACGAGTACGGCCTCGGCGCATGGGTCGACGAGACCGACCTGCCCCGGTTCTGCCTCACCCTCGACGAGTTCGACGCCGAGTTCACTAACGGCGGCCCCACCGCCTACGACGCCGCCGTCGCCTACGAGACCGGTGGCGAGACCGGCGACTACGCCCTCGAAGTCAACCACCCCTTGAACATCGACGGCACCAACGTCTTCCTCATCGGCCACGGCTACACCGCCGTCGTCACCTACACCGACCGCTACGGCCAGACCCAGACCCTCCACCAGGAGTTCCTGGCGATGGACGCGTCGATGAACTCCGAGGGCGCGTTCAAGTTCCCCGACGTCAACTACAACCCCGAGACCGGGGCTGTCGACGAGGACGCCGAGGTCGGGTTCGACGCGATCCTCGTGCCCACCTACGACGACACCGGGATGCTCCTGGGCACCGACCCCGAGCTGAACAACCCCGTGCTCGCCCTCACCGCCTACACCGGCGACCTCGGCCTCGCCGACGGCCAGCCCGAATCGGTGTACGCGGTCAACGAGGCCCAGATCGCTTCGGGGAACCTCGAACAGGTCAACGACCAGGTCGAGGTCATCGGCGTCGGCGACGCCATGACCCTCCCCGACGGCTCCACCCTCACCTTCGACGGCGTCGAGCAGTACGCCGTCCTCCAGGTCCGCCACGACCCGGGCGGCCCCGTCGTCCTCGCGGGCGCGATCCTCCTCCTGGGCGGCCTGCTGCCCGCGCTCGCGGTGCGCCGCAGGCGCTTCTGGATCCGGTGGAACCCCGACGGCAGCGTCGAGACCGCCGGGCTCAACCGCAACGACTACGACGGCCTCGACGAGGAGTGCGACGAGCTCACCGCATCGATCGCGCCCGGCCACGAGCCGCCGCAAGCATCCGAATCCGACGACTCGATCGGGAGCCGACAATGACCGGGGCCGAAGCCGCGAACGCGCTGTTCGTCGCCACCATCCTCCTCTACGCGGGCGCCATGTTCGCGTACGCCGTGGAGTACGCCTTCGACAAGCGCGCTCCCAAGCGCGCCGAGCAGCTCGCCGCGGTAGGTGCCGACAG
Source organism: Glycomyces sp. NPDC050141 (assembly GCF_055586545.1). Taxonomy (NCBI): domain Bacteria; kingdom Bacillati; phylum Actinomycetota; class Actinomycetes; order Glycomycetales; family Glycomycetaceae; genus Glycomyces; species Glycomyces sp. NPDC050141. The sequence goes on from NZ_JBVJHZ010000036.1 coordinate 29,784, forward strand.
CGCCACCGCCGATCTCGACAGCGCTGCCGTGCAGAACGACTCGCCGATCAGCCCCGCCGCCGCGCGCGGCGCGGGCCGCCTCGGCCTCATCCTCACGTACCTCGGCACGGCGGCGCTCGCGGCCAGCATCGTCACCCGCGTCGTCTACACCGGACGCTGGCCGTGGGGCAACATGTTCGAGTACACCGTCGGCGTCGCGCTGGCGAGCATGGTCACCTGGCTGATCCTCGTCTCCCGGGGGAGCGTCCCGCGCCGCCTCGGGCTGTTCGCGACGTTCGCGGCGACGATGGTCCTCGGCACGTCCGTGCGGGTCTACACCGAGGCCGGGCCGCTCGTCCCGGCCCTGGACTCCTACTGGATCGTCATCCACGTGACGGCCGCGATCGCCTCCGCGGGCATCCTCCTCATCGGCTGCGTCTTCGCGATCCTGCACCTGGTCAAGCGCCGCTACGACCGCCAGGTCTCCGACGGCAGGCCGATCCGCTTCCCGCTCAACATCGCCGAGCGCCTGCCCGACGCGACCGCCCTGGAGCGCTTGACGTTCAAGATCCACGTGTTCGCGTTCCCGCTCCTGACCTTCGGCATCTTCGCGGGCGCCGTGTGGGCCCACTTCGCCTGGGGCCGCTACTGGAACTGGGACCCGAAGGAAGTGTGGGCGTTCATCGCCTGGGTCGTCTACGCCGCCTACCTGCACGCCCGCGTCTCGGGCCGCAGCGCCAAGGCCAACGCGCCGTGGATCGCGATCCTCGGCTACGCCGTGATGCTGTTCAACCTGACCGCCGTGAACCTCGTCTTCGGCGGCCTGCACTCCTACGCGGGCGTCTGACCCGACCGGGTTCCGGGCGCCGCGACTGCGCTGCGTGACGACCCCTATATATAAGGCATAGAACGGGAACGGGCGCCCTCCATAAGGAGGGCGCCCGTTCCCGCTGCTTGACGTGCGGGAGCAGCTAGCGGCGCGGCGTCTGGCGCGGCGCGATGTCGAAGTGCTCGGCGGTGCGCTCCAGGTCCGCCTGCTGGAACGAGCGCTGTCCGCGGGCGCCGGGTCGGTCGGGGACGATGAGCGGGCCGTCGTGGCTGCCCACCGGCGCCTGGATCGGGGCCGTCCGCTGGTCCGGCACGTGCCCCTGCGCCCGCTCGCTCTTGTTGCGGACCCGCCCGGCCCGGTTGCCGCCCTGGCGGTTCTGGTTCGGCTGCGGGCCGCGGAGCTTGTCCACCGGGATCGCGCCGGTCGACGTCGGGAGCACCTCTTCGTCGACGACCTCGATGCCGAGCTGGTCCCGCTTGGTGACCATCTTCGGCTGGGTCCCCATGAGCGCGAACAGGAGCACGATGATGCCGATGGTCGCGACGCCGAGGATCGGCAGGATCAGCATGATCGGGTCGATGCCCGACACCGTGTTCCGGCCCCCGTCGGCCAGGTCCACCCGGACCCCGGCCATACCGGTGAAGTGCATGGAGCAGATCGCGATCGCCATGATGATCGCCGCGCCCGACTGCCAGCGCCACCCGTCGAGGTACATGCCGCAGAACAGGGCCGCCGTCGCCGCCACCACCGCGATCGCCACCGAGGCGATGAAGTAGGTCTGCTCGTGCCAGATCCGGCCCGAGACGTTGATCGCGGCCATGCCCGAGTAGTGCATGATGACGACGCCGATGCCGGTGATCGGCCCGGCCATGAGGATCTTCGCGACCGTGTTGCGCCGCCCCGTCCCGGCCACGAGCAGGCCGAAGAACACGGCGCCGATCGAGGCGACGAGGCTCAGGAACGTCTTGAGCGGGTCGTAGCCGATGTCGGAGTCGATGACTTTGAACCCGATCATGGCGGTGAAGTGCATCATCCAGATCGCGGTGCCGCCCAAGGCGAAGGCCGCCAAGGCGATCCACCGGATGCGCTTGCGCGCCGCCTTCACCGTGGCGTCCTGGCGGCGGGCCTGCGTCATGCACATGAGCGCCAGGATCGAACCCGCGAATGCGAATCCGAAGGCCATGATGGGATTGATCCAGCCGTACGTGAAGTGACTGACGTGTTCCATCCGTGGTCTTCCTCCCCGGGCTCGGCCCGTATCCGGAATATCGCGCTTGAGGTGCGAGCGCGATACGAAACTTATACGACTACTGTCCGGCTGCGTCCGCAAGACGGACAGTTGCACTAGGACGGTCATTTCGGTCAGCGTTATGGTCTTGTGAGCTCGAATCGTCCGCGAGCGAGTCGAGCCCCGGGGACGCCAGGACGCCGAACACCATGCCGACGATCGCGATCATCGCGAGGATGAGGATCGGCAGGAGCAGCACGAGCGGGCTGATGCCCGCGACGTCCTCGCTCGGCGGGCCCTGGACTTCGACCGCCGCCATCCCGGTGTAGTGCATGCCGACCACCGCGACGCTCATGACCGCGGCGGCGAGCGCCATCGTGCCGCGCCGGTCGACGACGGCCGTGAACCGCAGGGCCACCGTCGAGGCGACCACCGCGACGACGGCCGAGGCCGCGACCAGCACCGGGTCGTACGCGACCCGGCCGCCGGTCGCGACCGCGGCCATGCCCGTGTAGTGCATCCCGACTACGCCCGCGCCGCACACCAGTCCGCCGAGGATCAAGCGCGGCCAGCCAGCGCGCTTGCCGCCGGACACGAACAGCCCGATACCGACCGCCGCGACCGCGAGTGCGAACGAGGCGGCGGTGAGCCCGGGGTCGTAGGCGAGGTCGGCGCCGGTGACGGTGAAGCCGACCATCGCGATGAAGTGCATCATCCAGATGCCGACCCCGCCGATGGCCAGTGCGGCCAGCAGGGTCCAGCGGAGGCGCCCGCCAGCGGTGGCGGCGGCGCGGGCGTAGCGGGAGGCCGACAGGCCGAGGAAGGAGCCGGCCGCGGCGAAGGCGAGGCCCATCACGGGGTTGAGCCAGCCGTAGGTGAAGTGGTGGTGCTCGAGCGTCGAGGCGAGCACGTCGTTCAGTGGCAGGGTGTTCAGCGGCATTGTCATGGGGTTGCCTCCTGAGGAAGGTCGTGGGTCAACCGTGCCCAATGGAGGGCGAAGTGTGTCGCACAGGCTGTGCGAGTCGGGTCGCGGCCTGAGGGCGCTATGGGGGATCTGTCCCCCGTACGTGTCCGGGGGAACGCGCTCGGTGAATGGACTAAGGTGGCGAAACGGTCAACACGAACCGTGCTCGCATCACTGCGGTTCGTGTGCGACCGGCCGGTAAGGTCCACGGGACGGGACCCGGCCGACCGGAGCGGGGGTTGTCGGCCAAACGGTTCGTCTTAGCGGCCGAACGGCCGAATACCGCATACGCATGTGTCCGAAAGATCAGTGTATCTTCGGATTCGCCCTGCAACCCGGTGGCATACGCGGGCGTCTTCAGTACTCCAGTACGCCCCTGGATTTCGCCGCCCGCATTCGTCATGATGGAATCTGCTGGGCTTCACATGCCGCCCCCGCCACCCCGGCGGCAGGACGGCAGCCGACTCGACACGTCGGCCCGAGACCGATCCCGCCCGGCCCGGGCCCTTCGGTCTGACACAGAGGACCACCCCAGGAGGCTAGACAAGGTGAGCAAGCGCAGCTCGAACCGTGCGGGTTCAGCGGCTCGACGAGGACCGCTCGGCCTGCCCCGTATCGCCGACATGCGAATCCGGTCCAAGCTGGGACTGATCCTCCTGGTGCCCCTCGTAGTCCTGGTGGCCGTCGCCGGCCTCCGCCTCTACGACCTCTCCGACCGCGTGTTCGAGTCCAACGACATGGTGGACCTCGTCGAGTTCAACACCGACGTGGCCGCCCTCAGGTACGAGCTCCAGCGAGAGCGGTCCCTCCTCGTCACCCACCTCCGCCTCGACGGCGAGCACGTGGCGGGCATCGACAAGACCCTCTACGACGAGTCCAACGTCGCCGCCCAGCAGAGCGACACCGACGCCGCGTACGACCAGTTCAACGAGAAGGCCGGCCAGCTCCCGAACCTCTCCGACGACATCGCCAACCGCATCGACGCCGTCCAGACCCAGTACGAGAGCCTCCTCCAGATCCGCGAACAGGCCGTCAACGACGCCCAGGAAGCCTCGATCGACGCCACCTCCCGCGTCTACCAGCGACTCGTCGCCGAACTGGTGACCATCACCGACATCTCCTCGCGCATCGTCAACGACCCCGACATCGCCCGGAACCTCCAGGCCATCGCCGCCGCCACCACCATCCTCGAGACCCTCGAGGAAGAGCGCGCGATCGCCATCAACGTCGGCAACGGCCGCGAGTTCATCAACAACACGCGCTGGCAGAACTTCATCTCGTACGCGTCGCTGCGCGAGACCGCCGAAGCCGAGTTCAAGACCGTCGCCAACCGCGACGAGCAGCTCGCGTTCTTCTTCAGCAAGGGCGGCCTGAACACCAAGGAGGCCCAGGCGGCCCTGGAGTTCGAGAACGACGCCGTCGCCGCGAACACCACGAACAAGCTGGAGGTCAACTCCGAGGTCATCGCCTCCTACGACGCGATCCTCGAGAACGGCCTCACCTACATCCAGGACCAGTCCGAAGAGGTCCTCGACGAGGCCGGGAACGACCGCGACGCGCTGATCTTCCGACTGCTCCTGGAGTCCGTGCTCATCCTCGCGGCGTTCGTCGTCGCCACCGTGATCGCCCTGCTCATCGCCCGCAACATGGCGACCGGCCTGCGGCGCCTGCGCGAAGGCGCGCTCGACGTCGCCCACGTGTCGCTGCCCCAGGCGGTGGCGCAGATGAGGGACGCCGAGACGATCGGCAACCGGACCCCGGACGAAGTGGCCGCCGAGACCGGCGCGGTCATCGACATCGACCAGCGCGACGAGATCGGCAACGTGGCGCACTCGTTCAACATCGTCCACACCGAGGCCATCCGCATCGCGGCCGAGCAGGCCGCCCTGCGCGCCAACGTCTCCCAGATGTTCATCAACCTCGCCCGCCGCTCCCAGAACCTCGTCGACCGGCTCATCGGCCACCTCGACCACCTGGAGCGCGGCGAGGAGAACCCGGACCGCCTGGCCGAGCTGTTCCAGCTCGACCACCTCGCGACCCGCATGCGCCGCAACGACGAGAACCTCCTGGTGCTCGCCGGCGCGGACTCCACCCGCCAGGAGCGGTACCCCGCCCCGATCGGCGACATCCTGCAGGCCGCCCAGTCCGAGGTCGAGCAGTACACCCGCATCGAGTTCGGCAACCTCGAAGCCGAGCGGGAGATCCGCCCGGCCGCCGTCAACGACCTCGTGCACCTCATCGCCGAGCTCATGGACAACGCGACCGCGTTCTCCCCGCCGGAGTCCCCGGTCCTCGTCGAGGCCGAGCAGATGCGCACCGCCGAGAGCCCCCAGGGCGCGATCCGCGTGCGCATCAACGACATCGGCATCGGCATGCCCCCCGGGCAGATCGAGGACATCAACCGCCAGATCTCGGACTCGGTCGACGCCATCGACCTCGCGTCCTCGCGCATGATGGGCCTGGTCGTGGTCGCCCGCCTCGCCAAGCGGCACGACGTCCGCGTCGAACTGCGCCCCGGCGAGCAGCGCGGCACCGTCGCCGAGGTCATCCTGGGCGAAGCAGTCCTCACCGACCCGAAGCTCCCCGAGCGCGGCCTGCGCTCCGGGGTGCCGCTCGCTGGGCTCGACACCGGGGACACGTTCTCCCTCGAAGGCCGCGACAACACCCCGCGCGGCGCGCTCGGCATGAACTCCGGCGCGCTCCCGCAGGTCCCCGAGAGCCCCGCCGGCCTGTTCGACACCGTCGCCCAGCCCGGCCCGCAGTCGCCGCCCCCCGCGCAGCCGCAGCCGATGTGGCAGCCCAGCGCCCCGCAGGTGCCCTCGCGCCCGCCGGTGCCGCAGCCCGCCGAGCCCATGACCGGCGAGCACACGCTGCACCGCAACCAGACCGGCGCGATCCCCACCCACTTCCCGCCCGCCGCAGAGGAAGAGCCGGGCTTCATGTTCCGGCCCGGCGGCCTCGCCGAAGAACGCCGCTCCGGCGGCAAGGTCATGGAAGTGACCGGCGAGATCGTCTCCTCCGAGCACGTCGCACTCCCGAAGATCCAGCTCGAGGCGTTCACCCCCGAGCCGGAGCCGGTCCCGCCCTCGTGGCCCGACGCGGCCGCCGCGCCCTCGGGCACGGAGGCCCCCCGCGCCGCCAAGAAGGACCGCGTGTCCGCCCTGGACGCGACCACCGAGCTCCCGATCTTCCGCGAGGTCGAGTCGGCCTGGTTCAAGGCCGTCACGCCCGCCCCCAAGAAGGTCGAGGAGGACGCGCCCGCGCTCGGTGCCGCAGCGGCGACCGCCGACACCTCGTCCTTCCGTACGGCGGAGGCGGCACCCGCAGAGGTGGCGCAGGCATCCCCGCCGCGCTACGCTGACCAGTCAGAAGCGGTCGAGTCCCCCGCCCCGGCTTGGGAGGCGGCGCCGCCCACCCCTCCGCAGCCCACGGAAGGCTCGACGCCCATGCAGAGCAAGCCCGCCGACGAGCACTCGTCCGCTCCGGGCCCCGAACGTCGCCGCCTCACCTCCCCTGAAACCGAGTCGGGCTCCTACGCCTGGCGCACGGCCGCCGACGACGGCTGGTCGCGGGTGGACAACGCCTTCGCCGAGACCGTCCCCGCGGAGACGACCTCGGCGGGACTTCCCATGCGCCGCCCCATGGAACGCCTGCTTCCCGGGGCCGTGGAGGAATCTCAGGAGACCGTCAGCGCGCAGAAGCGCAACCCCGAGGGCATTCGGGGCCTGCTGTCGGCCTATCACCGTGGGGTGCAGCGAGGACGTGGCAATGACGGTAACTGAGTCGCTGAACCGCAACACGGAAGACGCTACTAAGGAGCGCAAACGATGAGCACTGGTGGAACCTCGGTCCAGGACCTGGGCTGGCTGCTGGCCGGCTTCGCCGAACGCGTGCCGGGCGTGGCCCACGCCGTCGCGGTCAGCGCCGACGGTCTGCTGCTGGCCTCCTCGCGGGACCTGCCGCGGGACCGGGCCGACCAGCTGTCGGCCGTGACCTCGGGCATGGTGAGCCTCACCCAGGGCGCTTCCCGGGTCTTCGAGGGCGGCTCCGTCCTCCAGACGGTGGTCGAGATGGACCGCGGCTTCCTCTTCGTCATGTCCATCAGCGACGGCTCCTCGTTCGCGGTGCTGGCCTCGAAGAACTGCGACGTGGGCCAGGTCGGCTACGAGATGGCCCTCCTGGTCGACCGGGTCGGCCAGGCCCTGACCCCTTCGGCCCGAAGCTGATCCGGCCGCCCTCGCCGCCGCGATTGGCGGATGCGGGTACGGCACGGTAGGCTCCACTCGAGCGGGACAGCCACGGCCCGGAGCCGTGAATGCGCATTGCACGAGTGGGACGAACTGAACACCAAACCCCTCCGTCGCGTCCCCAGGCGACGGGCCGGTGCCTCCCCTGGCACCCGGTACATGGATAACTGACATGACTGCGGCACAAGGATTGTGGGATCTGCGAGCCGCGGTTGGAGGTAGTAATGGTCCTCGGTGGTGATGAGCCGACCGGCTCACTCGTCAGACCGTATGCGGTCACTCGCGGCCGCACGCGGCCCCAATTGGAGATCGCCCTGGAGGCGCTGGTGGAGACCACCGCCCGCGGCCGGTCCGGGCAGTTCCTCGGCGGCCGGGAGCAGAAGGTGATCGTCAACCTGTGCGGCGGGCGCCTCCAGTCCCTCGCCGAGATCGCCGCACGCATGGAGGTGCCGCTCGGCGTCGCCCGCGTGCTGGTCGCCGACATGGCGGCCGACGGTCTGCTGGCAGTGCACGAACCCACCGGTATCGACGCGGACGGCGGCGACGGATCGGTCGGAACCGAGCTCCTTGAGCGTGTCCTCAGTGGACTCAGGAGGCTATAGAACCCAATGAACGCACCCGCAGACACCTCTCGTGTGACCTCTGCCAAGATCGTCATCGCCGGCGGCTTCGGCGTCGGCAAGACGACCTTGGTCGGATCGGTCTCCGAGATCACTCCGTTGACGACCGAGGCGATCATGACCTCCGCCTCGGAGGGCGTCGACGACAACAACCTGGTGCCCGACAAGCAGACGACCACGGTGGCGATGGACTTCGGTCGTATCACCATCGACCAGGACCTCATCCTGTACCTGTTCGGCACCCCCGGCCAGACCCGTTTCTGGTTCATGTGGGACGAGCTCGTGCGCGGCGCGATCGGCGCGATCGTCATGGTCGACACCCGGCGTCTCGCCGACTGCTTCTCGGTCATCGACTTCTTCGAGCACCGCAAGCTGCCCTACCTGGTGGCCGTGAACTGCTTCGACGGCAAGCAGCTCCACGACCTCAACGACATCCGCGACGCCCTGCAGATCTCGCACGACGTCCCCGTGATGTACACGGACGCCCGCAACCGGGAGTCCACCAAGCAGGTGCTCATCAAGCTCGTCGAGTACGTGCTCTCGATGCGCCGCACGCGCACCGTCGGCGTCCACTAGCTGCCCACAAGCGGACGCACGACCGTCTAGGCTGACCCATCTCCCTGGACCATACGCCGAAGGGGCCCAAGGCATCCAAGCCTTGGGCCCCTTCGGCGTCCCCGGATGTGCAGGTCGGTGTCGTACCCGTATGGGAGAGTCGTCTCAGCCCAGAGCAAAGGGAGGCCCGTCATGACCAAGTTCCTGATCTCGTTCCCCAGCGACGCCATGGTGTTCCCCGAGGAGGAGTTCCAGGCGGTGTCCGACGACTCGCACGCCGTCATCGAAGAGGCCAAGGCCGCCGGCGTGTACGTCTTCGGCGGAGGGCTCAACGAGGCCGTCGCGCCGGTGCTCGTCGCCGCTGACGGCACCGTCACCGAGGGCATGCACCCCGGCCATGAGGTGCCCTACGGCGGCTACTGCGTCCTCGAGCTGCCCACGCGCGAAGCGGCGTTCGCGTGGGCCGCGAAGATCGCCGCCGCCTGCCGCTGCGCGCAGGAGGTCCGCGAGTTCGGGTACGACCCCGCCAGCTGAACCCCGAAGGGCCCTTTCCCGTTGCCTCAGATGACCTTCGGGATCGAACCCGTGTTCGTCAGGGCCTCGTTCAGCAACGGGCCCACCTGCATCGTGAACTGGCCGAGCTCATAGCCCAGCTGCTCGCGGTCGCACTGGGAGACGGCCAGCAGCGTCAGGCAGATCTGCGGCCCGACCGGGGCCGCCAGGAGCACGCCCTCGGCCATCTCGACGATGACCTGCTGCGTGGGGCCGTGGTCCATGGACCGGCCCGCGCCCTCGCCCATCGACAAGAGCCCGGACCCGATGCCCGCCAACTGGTCCGCGCGCTCCTTAGGAAGCCCGGCGGACACGGCGAGCGGCAGGCCGTCGACGCTGACGAGGACGGCGTGCGAGAGCCCGGGGGTGCGGGCCACGAGCGAACCCAGCAGCATGCTCAGGGAACGCTCGTAGACACCGAGGTTGGCGCTCATCGGGTCGCCATCCGCTCATTGCGGGCGGGGGCACCGGGACGGCCGCCCCGGGCGCGGCCCCAGCCCTTGAAGTAACCGGCCGTGTTCTGGGCGAGCAGCTCCGGGTCGCGGTCGATCGGCTCGTCGAAACGCGGGTGCTCGTCGGCGACCACCGCGCCCGGCACCAGGTTCGCCTGCGGCTTGCGCCGCGGCAGCCCCGTGGGTGTGGTCGGCTCCTCGGTCTCCGGCGCCTCGGTGACGTGGCGGGCCGTGCGCCAACCGTCGTCGCCCGGGAGGTTCCACGACTCCGGTTCGGACTCTTCGCCTTCGGGCCGCTTGAACCAGGCACTGCGGGCCTCGCCGAGGATCATGAGCCCGTCGTCGTCGGCCATGAGGCTCGCGACATCGACGATGTGCACATCGTCCTTCGGCTGCCACGGGTGCTTGCGCGGTTCCGGATCCGGCTGGCGCATGCCCTCGGACTGGAACGCGTCGGCCAGCGCCGGCCGCGGCCCCGGCGAGGGCCGCTCGGGCAGGTCCGACTGCGGCAGCTCGGCGGGCTGGGCCCGCCGGCGCCTGCGGATCGAGCGGGTGTGGCTCTCGCCGTCCACGGGCATCTGCGACTGCACCATCGACTCCGGGATCACCTGCGTCGCTTCGAGATCGACGACGGAGTGCAGCTGCGAGGCCGGGTCCAGTGCGCGCAGGCTCTGCCGGTCGGGGAGGTCGCCGGGGAGGCGCACGGTGGTGTGCGTGTCGTGGCCGTGGCGGCTCGGGCCGCGGTCCTCGTCGTCGTCCTCGTACTGCGCGCGCGGGGGCGGGCCGTCGAGGCGGGGGCGCTTGGCCTGCAGGAGGCCGATGAGGCCCTCCAGCGAGCGGTCCCACGCGGAGATCGCGGCGGCGGTCGCGGAGACCGAGGGCGCGACGGACGGGTCGTCGCCGCCGCCGAGTTCGCGGATCGCCTCGGTGAGGGCTCCGGCCATGGCCGCGACCTGGCCGGGGTCGGCGACGGTGGCGAGGTCGGCGGCGAGCTCTTCGGTCGAGATCGACTGGAGCGCACCGGGCTGGGGGAGGCGGGTGAGGATGGCGACGGCGCTGGCCTCGCTCGGGTCGTCCCAGGCGGCGAGGGCGGCGGGGAACACGGCCCGCAGGAGGCATGTGAGGGCCTCTGCCGCGTCGTGGCGGGCCCTGGCGGCCGAGGCCACGGTGTCGAGGATGGGGCGCAGAGCGTTCATCTCAGGGCGCGCGGCGTAGGGCTGGCCGGAGACCTCGCCGGTGGCCATGCCGCGGGCCATGGCGATGGCGTCGTCGAGGGCGTCTTTGGAGCGCGAGGCGGGGCTGGTGGAGCGGATGACGAGCTGCCCTGCGGCGGCGGCGAACTCGGCGAGCTGGACGACGTCGCCGTCGACGGCTACGGAGACCGACTGGCCGGGCGCGGAGCGCGCGAGGAGGCTGTTGAGGCGGACCCAGCCGCGGGGGTCGTCGCCGAACGTGTCGGTGGCGATGAGGCTGCCGCCGGCGGCGACGAGCGCGACGGCGCAGGCGGTGTCGCCTTGTCCGGCTCCTGCTACCTGCTGGTCGATGGTGATGCCGCAGAACACTTGCACCCGCGGGGCTCCTCTCGTAGGGCGCGCCCGGACGGGCGCCGGCCCCTGTCGGCGGGGCCGCAGCCCAGCCTGTATTTACCAGTCCGTTATCAGTTTTCCGCAGAATACTCGGTTCTGCAAGCGGACAGTCAGTGCGGGTTCATGAAGGGATGGAAGGTCATAGCACGCATTTCCGTCAATTCCTTGACGTTGCCCACCAGGGGATTCCCTTGTGGAATAACGCGGTGGCACGCCGCGGCGCCGCTGCGCGAGAGCGCTGCGGCGCCGGGGCTGAGTCGCGGAAATGGACTCCGAGTATGAGTCCGGATGGGCTGTTCGGACGATTGCGGAAGCCGCTAGCCGCGCCATTCGACGTGGTCGTTGATCTTGGCGATGACGCCGCGCCAGGCGATGGCCGCCTGCTGGGAGTCGTTCTTCTTCAAGCGTCGCTTGGCGAGTTTGCCGCGCAGGCCGCCGTCGACGACGACGCGGAAGGTCTCGTCGAGGTCGTCGAGGGGCGAGCCGGGGGCGAGCGAGGCGACGACGGAGTCGTTCTTGAGCGCGTAGCCGAGGTCGCGGCCGATTTCGGCGGCCTTGATGAGCAGCTCGGGCTCCCAGGACTCCTGGCCGCCGCGGAGGTTGGCCACGACCAGGTCGAGCTCGTAGGTGTCGTCTTCGTCACACACGATGTCGTCGACGCTGAGGCGCTTCTGGAGCTCGGCGTACTCCTCGATCGCGGCGAGGTCGTGGTCGTCGTTGCCCTTGACGTACGCGACGAGCGCGTCGGCCTCGCGGAAGACGAGCAGCTTCCCCTTGCGGGTCAGGAAGACCGGGACCTCTTCGGGCTCGGCGTCGAGGGCGTCCTCCTCTTCCTCAGCGGCCTCGTCCCCGTCCTCGAAGTCGGCGGCGTCGGGCTCGGGGGCGTCCTCATCTTCGGCCTCGGCGTCCTCGTCGGCGGCGTGCTTGCCGACCGGGGCTTCCTCTTCCTCAACCGCTTCGGGTGCTTCGGTCTTCGCGCCGGGGAGGGTGTCCGACATCCGGTAGGCGCGCAGGGTGAAACCGGAGTCCTTGCCCAGGTGGAGCTCCACCGGGTCGATACTCGTCTCGTTCCAGAGCTTGTCGGTCTCGGCGCTGCGCACCGCGTCAGATTCGGCCGCCATGTCGCGTCCCTCCCGTAGTGATCTAGCTGGGGAACAGCGTACGACGACGCGACACGCCCGGTCGTACCCGGTAGGACCGAAAAGAAAAAGGCCCCGCTCGTATCGAGCGGGGCCTTCCATAAGCGACTAGTACGCGCCTCCGGCGGCGGCGGCCATCCCGGCCGGGTGCCACACGGTCTTGTACTCGGTCCACTGCCGCAGCAGGTCGAGCGAGGTCCCGCCCTTCCCGGGGCGGCGCACCACCTTCAGCGTCTCGGCGGCCGCCGCTTCCAGCGAGGCGGCGAGCCCGGCGTCGGCGACGCCGCCCAGGTCGAGCCCGTTGACGTCGGCGTGGGACGCGAGGTGCGGCGCGACCTCGGCGGCCTTGCCGCTCAAGATGTTGACGACCCCGCCGGGCAGGTCGGAGGTGGCGAGCACTTCACCGAAGCTCAACGCGGGCAGCGGCTTCGACTCGCTGGCGAGCACCACCACGGTGTTGCCGGTGGCGATCGCCGGAGCGATGGCCTCGATGAACCCGAGGAACGGGTCGTCCTGCGGCGCGACCACGGCGATGACGCCGAGCGGTTCGGGCGTCGTGTGGTTGAAGTACGGGCCCGCGACGGGGTTGGCCCCGCCGAGCACCGACGTGTACTTGTCGGTCCAGCCCGCGTAGTGCACGAGCCGGTCGATCGCGGCCTCCACGGTGCCAAGGGCCGCATGGGGATCGGCGCCGGTCGCGTCGGCGACCTCCTCGGCGAACTGCCCGGCGCGGCCTTCGAGCATCTCGGCGGCCCGGTACAGGATCTGCCCGCGCAGGTACGCGGTCTGGCCCGCCCACGGCCGCTGCGCCTTGCGGGCGGCGGCGACGGCGTCGCGGCCGTCCTTGCGGCTGGCGAGCGCGGCGTTCGCCAGCTCGGCCCCGTCCGGGCTGCTCACGGCGTAGCTCCTTCCGGACTCCGAGCGCGGGAACTTCCCGCCCACGTACAGCTTGTAGGTCTTCTTGACCCGCAGACGATCAGACATCGAGGTACGCCTCCAAGCCCTGGCGGCCGCCTTCGCGGCCGTAACCGGACTCCTTCAGGCCGCCGAAGGGGCTGGCGGCGTCGAACTGGTTGAACGTGTTGGCCCACACCACGCCTGCGCGCAGCCGCTCGGCCGCCCACAGGATCTTGGAGCCCTTCTCGGTCCAGACCCCGGCCGAGAGGCCGTACGGGGTGTTGTTGGCCTTGGCGATCGCCTCGTCGGGGGTGCGGAACGTGAGCACGCTCAGCACCGGGCCGAAGATCTCCTCCTTGGCGATCCGCATGGACTGCTGGACGCCGGTGAACACGGTGGGGCGGAACCAGAACCCGCGCTCGGGCAGGTCGCACGCGGGCTGCCACACGTCGGCGCCCTCGCCCGCCCCGGTCTCGGTGAGGTCCCGGATGCGCTCGAGCTGCTCGGCGGAGTTGATCGCGCCGATGTCGGTGTTCTTGTCGAGCGGGTCGCCCACGCGCAGGGTCTCGACGCGGGCCTTCAAGCGTTCCAGTACGTCGTCGGCCACGGACTCCTGGACGAGCAGTCGCGAACCGGCGCAGCACACGTGCCCCTGGTTGAAGAAGATGCCGTTGACGATGCCCTCGACGGCCTGGTCGATCGGGGCGTCGTCGAACACGATGTTCGCGGCCTTCCCGCCCAGCTCCAGGGTCAGCTTCTTCTTCGAGCCCGCGATCGATTTGGCGATCGCGCGCCCTACCGCGGTGGAGCCGGTGAACGCGACCTTGTCCACGGCGCTGTCCACGAGCGCCGCGCCGGTGGCGCCGGCGCCCGGGAGGATGTTGACGACGCCCGCCGGGAGGTCGGCCTCCTGGCACAGCTCGGCGAACATGAGCGCGGTCAGCGGCGTGGTCTCGGCGGGCTTGAGCACCACCGTGTTCCCGCACGCCAGCGCCGGGGCGATCTTCCACGCGAGCATGAGCAGCGGGAAGTTCCAGGGGATGACCTGGCCGATGACGCCGAGCGGCTTCGGGTCCGAGCCGAGGCCCGCGAAGGCGAGCTTGTCGGCCCATCCGGCGTGGTAGAAGAAGTGCTGTGCGGCGGTCGGGACGTCGAAGTCGCGGGTCTCCTTGATGGGCTTGCCGTTGTCGAGGGATTCGGCGACGGCGAACTCGCGTGCCTTCTCCTGCAGGAGCCGGGCGATGCGGAACAGGTACTTGCCGCGCTCAGAGCCGCTCATGGGCCCCCACACGGTCTCCTGTGCGCGGCGGGCGGCGGCGACGGCTCGCTGGACGTCGGCGGCTCCGGCCTCGGCGACGGTGAACAGGGCCTCTTCGGTGGAGGGGTTCACGGACTTGAAGACGGCGCCGTCGGCGGCGTCGGCGAACTCGCCGTCGATGAAGAGCCCGTAGTGCTCTTTGATCTGGGGCCGCACCGACTCGGGTGCGGGCGCGTACTCGAACATCGCTTAGTCCACCGTCACGTAGTCGGGGCCGGAGTAGTGGCCGGTTGTGAGCTTCTGGCGCTGCATGAGCAGGTCGTTGAGGAGGCTGGAGGCGCCGAAGCGGAACCACTCGTTGGAGAGCCAGTCGTCGCCGAGGACCTCGTTGACGCACACCAGGTATTTGATGGCGTCCTTGGTGTTGCGGATGCCGCCCGCGGGCTTGACGCCGACCTGGACGCCCGTGAGGGCCCGGTAGTCGCGCACGGCCTGCATCATCAGGAGGGTCACGGGCAGTGTGGCGTTGACGCCGACCTTGCCGGTGGAGGTCTTGATGAAGTCGGCCCCGGCGTACATGGCGAGCCAGGAGGCGCGGCGCACGTCGTCGTAGGTGACGAGTTCGCCGGTCTCGAGGATGACCTTGAGGCGGGCGTCGCCGGACGCGGCTTTGACGGCCTTGATCTCGTGGAACACCCGTTCCAGATCGCCCGACAGGTAGGCGCCGCGGCTGATGACCATGTCGATCTCGTCGGCTCCGGCGCGCACGGCGGCCTCGGTGTCGGCGAGCCGCACGTCGAGGGGCACCTGCCCGGCCGGGAAGCCGGTCGCGACCGAGGCGACCTTCACCGGGGAGCCCTTGACGGCCTCAGCGGCGATGGCGACCATCGACGGGTAGACGCAGACCGCCGCGGTGGGGGGCGCGTCGCCGTCGGGCCGTACGGCCTTGGCCGCGAGCGACCGGACCTTGCCGGGCGTATCGGCGCCTTCCAGCGTGGTGAGGTCGATCATGCTGATGGCGAGGTCGATGGCCTTCGCCTTCGCGTCCGCTTTGACGGAGCGGGTGGCGAGCCCCGCCGCGCGCGCTTCGAGGCCTACCGCGTCGACGCCGGGGAGGGCGCGGACGAGGGACGCGGCCTCGACGCCGCTCAAAATTGATCCCATGACCCGATGGTATCCGTTCGCTGTGACGTGAAGTTCAGAGTGTGGCGACTGGCTCACATTAGCGCGGCGAACAGGGCGTTAAGGTTGGGAACCGTGGATGTCAAGATCGTCGAACACCCGCTCGCCGCAGAACGGCTTACCGCCATGCGGGACGAGCGCTCGGACTCTCCTAGGTTCCGGGCTGCCCTGCACGAGCTCACAACAATGCTCGTCTACGAGGCCACGCGCGACGTGGCCGTGACCGAATACGAGATCCGGACGCCCGTGGCCCCGGCCAAGGGCTACCGGCTCGGGAACCCGCCGCTGCTCGTCCCGGTGCTGCGCGCCGGGCTCGGCATGGCCGACGCGGCGCAGGCGATGATCCCGGACGCGTCGATGGGGTTCGTGGGCCTGGCCCGCGACGAGGAGACGCACGAGCCGTACGCGTACATGGAGTCGCTGCCGGACGACCTGACGGGGCGGCACGTGATCGTGCTGGACCCGATGGTCGCCACCGGCGGGTCGCTGCTGCGCTGCTGCGAGATGATCGCCGCCCGCGGCTGCACCGACATCGACCTGATCAGCGTGCTGTGCGCGCCGGACGGCATCGAGAAGCTCGCCGCGTCGGGCATCGGGATGAAGATGACGACCGCCGCCGTGGACCCGATCCTCAACGACAAGGCCTACATCGTCCCCGGCCTCGGGGACGCGGGCGACCGCCAGTTCGGCGCCTACCGCCGCTTCTAGAGCACCAAAAAAAGGGGGCCCCCGAAAGGGCCCCCTTTTCCGTGCTCGCTGCTAGTGCGGGACGCCGAGGACGGCCGCGATCTCGGCCTTCAGGGCCTCGACGGAGGCGCGGGCCCGCTCGCGGGCCGCGGGCAGGTCGCCGCCGACGTCCTCGCGGACTTCGAGGTACGCCTTGAGCTTCGGCTCGGTGCCGGAGGGGCGGCACACGACCCGGGCGTTCGCGGTCGTCACGGTGACGACGTCGGCGTCGGGGAGCCGGTCGAGGTACTCGGTGACGGGCTCGTCGAGCAGCGACGTCGGCTGGTGGGCGCGCAGGCGCTTCATGCACGCGTCGATCTCGCTGAGGTCCTCGACGCGGACGGAGAGCTGCCCGGTCTCGTAGACGCCGAACTCCTCGGCGAGCTCGTCGAGCCGGTCCTGCAGGGTCGCCATGCGGGCGGCCTGCCCGGCGGCGATCTCGGCGACGACGAGGGACGCGGAGATGCCGTCCTTGTCGCGCAGGAACTCGGGGGCGACGCAGTAGCCGAGGGCCTCTTCGAACGCGAACGCGAGGTCGGCGCTGGTGCGGGCGAGCCATTTGAAGCCGGTGAGGGTCTCCATGTAGCCGAAGCCGCGCTTCTCGCACATCGCCTTGAGCTGCGTGGTGGACACGATCGTGGTGGCGTAGGTGCCCTTGCGGCCCTTGCGCATCCAGTGGTCGGCCAGGAGCACGCCCACTTCGTTGCCCGAGAGCTGGCGCCATTCGCCGTCGCCTGCGGGGACGGCCACGGAGCAGCGGTCGGCGTCGGGGTCGAGGGCGAGCGCGACGTCGGCGCCCTCCTCGACCGCGAGGGCCTTGAGCCGGTCGATCGCGCCGGGCTCCTCCGGGTTGGGGAAGGCGACGGTGGGGAAGTCGGCGTCGGGTTCGGCCTGGTCGGCGACGAGCGTCGGGGCCGGGAAACCGGCCCGCTCCATCGCTTTGACGAGGGTGGCGCCGCCGACGCCGTGCATCGGGGTGGCGACCGAGGCGAGGCGCTTGGGGTCGTCGGGGTCGACGACGGAGGCGATCGCGGTCAGGTACTGCTCCACGATGGACTCGTCGAGGGTCTCGCCCTCGTCGCCCAGCGGGACCTCCGAGAGCGGGCCGAGCGCTTCGATCGCGGCCTCGATCTCGGTGTCGGCGGGCGGGACGATCTGGGCGCCGGCGCCGAGGTCCCCGCCGAGCTCGCGGCCGAGGTAGACCTTGTAGCCGTTGTCCTGCGGCGGGTTGTGGCTGGCGGTGACCTGGACGGCGGCCGCGGCCTCGAGTTTGGTGACGGCGTAGGCGGTCACGGGCGTCGGGAGCGTCCCGGGCATGACGAGGGCGCGGCGCCCCGACCCGGTGACGACGCGGGCGGTCTCGGCGGCGAACTCGCGGCTGCCGTGGCGGGCGTCGTAGCCGATGACCACGGGGCCTTCGGCGTCCTTGGCGTCGAGCCAGTTGACGAGCCCGGCGGCGGCGGCGCGCACGACGGCGAGGTTCATGCCGTTCGGTCCGGCCCGCAGGGGCCCGCGCAGCCCGGCGGTGCCGAACTTCAGCCGCCCGGCGAAGCGGTCGGCGAGCTCGGGGGCCGTCGCGGGGAGGCCGTCGAGCAGCCGGTACAGCTCGTCCCGGGAGGTCTTGTCAGGGTCGTCGGTGATCCACTGCAGCACGTCGGCGCGCAGCGCATCCAGGTTGGTCGTCTCCTCGGTCATGCGGAAATCGTCGCATATCCGCATGACGGGAGGCACCTGTTGTGGACGGTGTGGCCTCAGCCGGTCTGGAACGACGCCGCAGCCTCGTCATACACCTGCTGTGATAGGTCCCATGTATCGGCGTCGCCGGAGACGAACACGCCGAACGAGGCGGCGTCGCCGTCGTAGACGAGCGACCAGATCGAGTGCCGCTCGGCCCCGTTGTCGTTGTTCGTGCCGGTGTACTCCAGGACCGCGCCGTCCATCCCTGCGATCGTCGTGTCGGCGAGCTGGATCTGGTCGAGCTCCTCCATGGACTCCGGGAGGCCGTCCCAGTAGTCCTCGAGGTAGGCCTCGTCGGTGTCGAAGTCGTGGCTGAACCCGGAGTAGAACCGCACCCACTGGGTGTCGTCCTCGGGGTTGTAGAACAGCACGTACCCTTCGCCGCCTTGGCCTTCGACCCAGTCGGCGGGGTAGTTCGCGGTGAACCCGTCCCCTTCGTACGTCTTGGTCTCGAACGCGGGGCCTGCTTCGCCCTCGGTCCCTTCGGACTCGGCGCCCTCACTGGACGGCTCTTCGGCGGCGCTCTCCGATGCGCTCGGCTCCTCGCCGCCCGAGCCGCTGCCGGTGTCGCCGAGGAGGAACTTGTAGGCGCCCCAGCCGAGGACGAGCACGAGCAGCACGCACACGGCGATGACCGAAGCGGACTTCCAGACGTTCCCGCCCTGTTCTGGCTCAGGTTCGGGTTCCCGCACCTGCGGCCTGGCGCCGGTGCGCGGCGGCGGGGCGTCCTCGTAGGCCGCCTGCCGCTGGAACGGCGGGGACTGCTGCGGGATGCCGCCGGTGCCGAGCGGCCCGGCCAGCAGCACCTGGAGTTCCTGGCGGACCTGCGGCAGCGGCGCGCGCTGCTGCGGGTCCTTCGCGAGCATCCCGCCGATGAGCGGCGTCAGCGGCCCGGCGTGGCGGGGGCTCTCGGGCGGTTCCTGGACGACCGCGCGCATCGTCGAGACCGCGTCGCCGCGGTCGAACGGCGGGCGGCCCTCGACGGCCGCGTACAAGGTCACGCCGAGGCTGAACACGTCAGAAGCGGGCTCGGCCGGGTGGCCCACGGCCCGCTCGGGCGCGATGTAGTGCGCCGACCCGAGCACCTTGCCCGGCGTGGTCCCGCCCGACACCTGGTGCTGCTGCGCCGCACCGAAATCGGAGAGGACGCACCGCCCGTCCGTCGAGATGAGCACGTTCCCCGGTTTGATGTCCCGGTGGATGATCCCCGCGTCGTGCGCGGCCTGCAGCGCGCCGACGAGCGCGAGCCCGATCTTCGCCGCGACACGCGGCGCGAGCGGCCCGTCCTGCGTCAGGATCTCCGCGAGGCTGCGGGCCTGCAGGAGCTCCATGACGATCCAAGGCAGCCCGGCGTGCTCGACCACGTCGAAGATCCGGATGATCGACGGGTGCGACAGCGCCGCTGCGATCTGCGCCTCCCGCCGCGACCGGTCGATGAGCTGCGCGCGCTCAGGCGCGGGCAGGTCCGGCGGCAGGAACACCTCTTTGAGCGCCACCTCGCGGCGCAGCACCGTGTCCTGGGCGCGCCACACCGACCCGTTGCCGCCCTTGCCGACCAGGTCCACGAGCCGGTACCGGTCGGCGACGAGGTCCCCGGGCCCGGCCCGGTTGCCCGTACCCGCAGGGCCGCCGGGGCGGTCGCCCTGCCCGCCGACCGCGAAACTCTGGCCCAGGTTCCCGTAGTTGCCGTACGACGACGAATGCCGGTACGAGGAGTCCCCGTACGAGTCCCCGCCGTACGCGTCCCGGTTGAAACCCGGGTTCGAACGCGGGTCGGGGCGCTCCGAACGATAGGGATCAGACCCCGTGCTGTGCCTCTGAAAACCAGCCGCCCCGAAAGACGGATGCGGATCGGCGCCGCCGAGCTCCGAACCGTAGTTCGACTGGGGCCCTTGGGGTTCCTGTGAGTACCGAGGGGTCGGCACCGCGCCGGGGCGGGGGTCCTCATATGCGCCGGGACCACCGCGACCGTAGTCAGATGAGTACGTCATTCGGCCACTCCTCGCGAGGGATCCCCACTAGTTTGCCGTGTCCGGGCCACCCGGTCGGTACCGGGCCCAATTACGGCTCGCAAGCTTCGCCGAGGCTGTTTGGATAACCGCTAGTCAACCGTCACGTTAGGGGCAGGCAGCACGGGCACGACAGCGCCGCCGGGAACGGGTCGGACCTTCCCGGAGACACGGTTCGACCCCTAGGATGGCAGCCATGCAGT
This sequence comes from Glycomyces sp. NPDC050141, assembly GCF_055586545.1. Lineage (NCBI taxonomy): Bacteria > Bacillati > Actinomycetota > Actinomycetes > Glycomycetales > Glycomycetaceae > Glycomyces > Glycomyces sp. NPDC050141. The sequence continues at coordinate 49,947 of NZ_JBVJHZ010000036.1, forward strand.
CCACACCGCAAGGCCGCGACGGGATCGAGATCCGGCCCGTATACCGACCCCAAGACGCCGCGGCGGACCTCCCGGAACGACTCGGCGAACCCGGGTCCTTCCCCTACACGCGCGGCGTCCACCCCACCATGTACACCTCCAAACCCTGGACCATGCGCCAGTACGCCGGCTTCGCCACCGCCGCCGAATCCAACCGCCGATACCGCGACCTCCTCGAAGCCGGCACCACCGGCCTCTCCGTCGCCTTCGACCTCCCCACCCAGATGGGCTACGACTCCGACGCACCCGAAGCCGCAGGCGAAGTCGGCAAAGTCGGCGTCGCCATCGACTCCCTCGCCGACATGCGCGTCCTCTTCGGAGGCATCCCCCTCGACGAAGTCTCCACCTCCATGACCATCAACGCCCCCGCCGCCGTCCTCCTCCTGCTCTACCAGCTCGTCGCCGAAGAACAAGGCGCCGACCCCGCCAAACTCCGCGGCACCATCCAGAACGACATCCTCAAGGAATACATCGCCCGCGGCACCTACATATTCCCGCCCGCCCCCAGCCTCCGCCTCGTCGCCGACACCTTCGCCTACTGCGCCGCCGAACTCCCGCAATGGAACACGATCTCCATCTCCGGCTACCACATGGCCGAAGCCGGAGCCACCCCCGCGCAAGAACTCGCCTTCACCCTCGCCGACGGCATCGAATACGTCGACTGCGCCCTCAACGCCGGACTCCACGTCGACGCCATCGCCCCCCGCCTCTCCTTCTTCTTCGTCGCCCGCTCCCGCATCCTCACCGAAGTCGCCAAATTCCGCGCCGCCCGCCGCATCTGGGCCCACATCATGCGCGACCGCTTCGGCGCCGAAGACCCACGCTCCATGAAACTCCGCTTCCACACCCAGACCGCCGGCGTCGAACTCACCGCACAGCAACCCGAAGTCAACCTCGCCCGCGTCACCGTCCAAGCCCTCGCCGCCGTCCTCGGCGGCACCCAATCCCTCCACACCAACGCCTACGACGAAGCCATCGCCCTCCCCACCGACACCTCCGCCCGCCTCGCCCTCCGCACCCAGCAGGTCATCGCAGCCGAAACCGACCTCACCGACACCGTCGACCCCTTCGCCGGCTCCTACGCCGTCGAAGCCCTCACCGACGAAATCGAAGCCGAAACCCTCCGCCTCATCGACGCCGTCTTCGCCCACGGCTCCGCCGTCGCCGCCATCGAAGCCGGATTCCAGAAGAGCGAAATCGAACGCAGCGCCTACGAGACCGCCAAACGCATCGACTCCGGCGAGCAGACCGTCGTCGGCGTCAACGCCTACACCCTCAAAGACGCCGAAGCCCCCTACCAGCCCCTCAAAGTCGACCCCGCCATCGAAGCCGCCCAAACCGCCCGCCTCGCCCACCACCGCGCCGCCCGCGACCCCCAAGCCCTCAGCGCCGCACTCGCCGCCGTCACCGCCGCCGCCGCAGGCACCGCCAACGTCCTCTACCCCCTCAAAGACGCCCTCGCACTGGGCGCCACCGTCGGCGAAGTCTGCACCGCACTCGCCGCCGAATGGGGACGGTACGTACCCACCGACAATTGGTGACCGCACCGTCACCCACAGGCGAAGCGCACAATGCGTCTGTCGCCGAAAACCCGATCCCGGGAAACACTGGTCCGCGGACGCGTCATGCCCGACATGCGCGTCCGTGTTCTGTATGAAAACCGGATCGCGGCCGTAACTTATCGGCTCGGCAAGCGTTATGCCTCATGACGGCGGGTACGGCTCCAATACCGTGACCGCACGTCGCAGAGCCGTCACCACTGGCGCGGGGACCAGCAGGACGGCAGGCGGGCGTCGCAAATCACGGCGCTGGCCGCAACGGAGCGCGATCGGATTAAGCTTGCCGGATCGCCCTCCATTGGCTTTGATCCTCGAACGCGAATAGCGAGGCGCGAAGGAATGTTTACGCTCACTGCGGAGAAAGTCGTCGAGATGGGTACCGCCACAAAGTCCAATGAGCCGCTGCCGAGCGCGATCGCGCCCGAATCGTGTCTCGTGGTACCCGGCGCCCTCCCCTCGTTCGACCATTCCGGCGATCCCGCTGAGGAGCAGCCCATGTCCACGTCGCTGCCCGAGTTCCTGGACGGCTGGCTGGCCGCCCACGCGGGCGAGGTCATCGCGGCCCGCCGCCACATCCACGCGAACCCGCGCCTCTCCCGCCAGGAGCACGACACCGCGAACTACGTCGCCGCGCGCCTCGCCGAAGCCGGGCTCGACCCGCAGCTCATCCCCGACGGCACCGGTCTCACCTGCGACATCGGCACCGGCGACCGCGTCATCGCCATCCGCGCCGACATGGACGCCCTGCCGATCCACGACCCCAAGCAGGTCCCGTACCGCTCCACCGTCGACGGCGTCACCCACGCCTGCGGCCACGACGCCCACACGGCCATGCTCATCGGGCTCGGCCGCGTCCTCGCCGAACTCGAACGCGTCGAAGGCCTCCCCGGCCGCTTCCGGCTGATCTTCCAGCCCTCCGAGGAGCAGTTCCCGTCCGGCGCGCCCACCATGATCAAGTACGGGGCGCTCACCGACGTCGCCGCGATCTTCGCGTTCCACTGCGACCCCCAGTTCCCGGCCGGGAAGATCGCCGTCCGCAACGGGCCCTTGACGGCCGCGTGCGACGTCATGGAGGTCCGCATGACCGGCCGCGGCGGGCACACCTCCCGCCCGCACCTCACCTCCGACCTCGTCAACGCCATCGGCCGCGTCGTCGTCGACGTGCCCGCGCTCGTGAACCGCCGCCTCGACCCGCGCCAGTCCGTCGCCATCGTCTTCGGCGCCGTCCAGGCCGGCGAAGCCGCCAACGCGATCCCGCAGGAGGCGCTCGCGCGCGCCACCGTCCGCGTCCACGGCCGCGAGACCTGGGACATGATCCCCGACCTCGTCCAGGAGGTCACCCGCTCCGTGGCCCGCGCCTCCGGCGTCGAATGCGAGATCGACTACCGCCGCGGCGTCCCGCCCGTCGTCAACGACCGCCTCGCCTCCGCCATGTTCGCCGGGGCCACCGCTGCCGCGCTCGGCGACGAAGCCGTCGCCGAAGCGCCCATGTCCATGGGCGGCGAGGACTTCGCGTACTACCTCGAGCAGGTCCCCGGCGCCATGGCCCGCCTCGGCGTCGGCCGCCCCGGCGAACGCCTCGACATCCACCAGGGCAACTTCGACATCGACGAGGCCGCCCTCGGCCACGGCATCCGCGTCATGACCCACACGGTCCTCGCCGCGGCCGCCAGCCCGGCCTTCTAAGACCCGCGAACCGAAAGGGGGAGCCGCGAAGCGGCTCCCCCTTTCGGTCTACGAGAAGTCACTCTGCAGTGGGGCGCTTCCGCAGCGTCTCGACATAGTCCTGGGGGGCGCCGGCCGCCTCGGCCGCGCGCATGATCTCGTCCAGGTACCACTGGCTCGGCAGGCCGCCCTCGAAACCCTCGAACACGTACAGCCACACCTGGCGGTTCGCCTCCAGCGTCGCCGCCTGGGTGTGCATCTTCCGGTACAGCCCCGAGTTCAGGCCCTCGAGCTCGTCCAGGACCTGCCGGTCGGCCGGGTCCAGGTCGTAGAGCGCCACGAACACCCGCTCGCCCGGCGACTCCACCACGGTGGCGACCGCCGACTCCGAACCCAGATCAGCGTTGCCGAACGTCAGGCGCCAGCCTTCCAACCACCCCGTGCCCACCAGCGGCGACCGCGGGCACGTGGCGCGCATTCGGGCAGGGTCGAGATTCGAGCCATACGCGGCATAGAGATGCACGACTCGAAGATACCCTTAAACCAGCCCGCACTGAAGCATCCCGCACACCGAAAGGCGCACCGTGGCACGAGTAGCGATCATCGGCGGAGGCCCCGCCGGGTACGAAGCCGCCCTCGTAGCGGCCCAACTCGGCGCCGACGTCACCCTCATCGAGAACACCGGTGCAGGCGGCGCCTGCGTCCTCTCCGACTGCGTCCCCTCCAAGACCTTCATCGCCGCCTCCGCCGTCCTCACCGAGATCCACGAGTCCTCGGAACTCGGCGTCGGCACCAAAGAAGCCACCGCCGACCCCGCCGCCGTCAACGGCCGCGTCCGCCGCCTCGCCACCCAGCAGTCCGCCGACATCGCCCAGAAACTCGTCAACGCCGGCGTCGACATCGTCTACGGCCGCGGGGCGCTCCGCGTCGACAAGGGCTACAACTACCTCCACGAACTCCACGTCGTCCCCCTCGAAGGCGACCCCTACGACACCGACGCCGACATCGTCCTCATCGCCACCGGCGCCACCCCCCGCACCCTCACCTCCGCCCCCGTCGACGGCGAACGCATCCTCACCTGGCGCCAGCTCTACGACCTCAAGGAACTCCCCGAGCACCTCATCGTCGTCGGCTCCGGCGTCACCGGCGCCGAGTTCGCCTCCGCGTACCTCGCCATGGGCTCCAACGTCACCCTCATCTCCTCCCGCGACCGCGTCATGCCCCACGAAGACGCCGAAGCCGCCGAGACCGTCGGGCGAGTCTTCGTCCGCCGCGGCATGGACGTCCGCAACCACTCCCGCGCCGCCGCCGCCCGCCGCACCGAGACCGGCGTCGAAGTCGAACTCGACGACGGCACCGTCATCGAAGGCACCCACGCCCTCATCTGCGTCGGCTCCATCCCCAACTCCGACAACCTCGGCCTCCACAACTACGGCATCCAGATCGATGAGCGCGGGTTCATCCCCGTCGACAAGGTCTCCCGCACCAACGTCCCCGGCGTCTACGCCGCGGGCGACGTGACCGGCGTCCACGCCCTCGCCTCCGTCGCCGCCATGCAGGGCCGCATCGCCATCTGGCACGCCCTCGGCGAAGCCGTCCGCCCCATCAAACTCGCCCACGTCGCCGCCAACGTGTTCACCGACCCCGAGCTCGCCTCCGTCGGCGTGACCCAGGCCGACGTCGACTCCGGCAAGGTCGACTGCCGCGGCGTCCTCCTCCCGTTCGCCTCCAACCCCCGCGCCAAGATGGTCGACCGCACCGAGGGCTTCGTGAAGCTCTTCGCCTGGAACTCCTCCGGCATCGTCGCTGGCGGCGTCGTCGTCGGCTCCCGCGCCTCCGAGCTCATCACCCCGATCGCACTGGCCGTGGAGCAGCGCCTCACGGTCGAGCAGGTCGCGCGGACGTTCACGATCTACCCGTCGCTGTCGGGCTCGGTAGCCGAGGCCGCCCGCCAGCTCATGGAGTTCTGACACAGCCAAAAAAGGGCCCGCGGCGGATGCCGCGGGCCCCTTTTCGTTCCTGTGCTACTTGAAGGATTCGACCCGCAGGTGGCGGACGAGGTGCACGTCGGTGGCGCCGCCGGTGGAGGAGGCGAACCCGAACTTGAACGTCTCGGGCAGGGTCTCGGGCACTTCAGCATCGAGGATCCGGACCCAGCCGTTGCCGTCCTGGAAGTCGATGTCGACGGTGACGTCCGCGTGCCCGTTCTCGGGCAGGACCTTGAGCTTCACGAGGCGCTTGGCGTCGTCGAGCGACGTGCCGCGGAGGCTCGCGGGGAAGTCCGTGCCGTAGATGTCGCCCGCGGAGTAGGTGCCGATCTTCTCGTCGGTGGCGGTGGTGGCGAGCAGGCAGTAGCCCTCGTGGCCCTGGCCGGGGCCGCGCAGCGCGACGTTGTCGGGCGCCTTGTTGGTCTCGATCTGCAGGTACGGGGGCGCCTGCTCGCCTTCGGGGCAGCCGTTGCCGCGGCCTTCGGTGTCGGCCGAGAAGTTCCCCCAGGCGTCGAGGCCGAGGCCGAGGTAGCCGCCGTCGATGCCTTCGAGGACGTTGCCGTTGGCGTTGAACTGGGCGTAGCCGAGGCTGCCGCCGAACGCGCCGGTCTCGGTGAGGTCCGTGCCGCCGTCGACGAGGAAGAACGCGATGCCGTCGGCGCCGGTCCCGCCGTACTGGTACTGCGAGAAGGTCACCTCGATGCCGTTCCCGGAAGGCAGGGCCTCGTTGTAGATGGCGGCGCCGGTGTCGTAGTGGCCGGTGTCGGTGAGCTGGAGGTAGCCGGGGGCCTTGCCGGACTCGGGCACGGGCCCGGTGGCCTGGTCGGAGCAGGAGTCGAACTCGTCCTCGCCGCCGACGACGGTGGCCGCCGTCAGGCACGCGTTGAGCGAGTTGAGGTCCGGGTCGGTCACCTCGTCGCCGGTGAAGTCCTCCGAGAGGAGCAGCTGCTTCGCCTCCTCCTTCGCTTCGGCGGCTTCGGCGCCGGCGGTCGCGGGCAGGGCCGCGAGGGCCGCCGCGAGCATCATCGAACCTGCCCCGAACTTGGCAATGCGTTTCACTGGAGCTCCTTCGTTCTGCGCTGCGCGGCACCCCGCGCGAAGTCCGCGGCCCGGCGAACCCGAGCCGATTACAGCATGAAGCTATATGAACACGAAGAGCGATGAACTCTGTTCGGGTAAGTGTGCACTGTCTACAAGCAAGTGTTCACCGTGGGCCGCCGCGGCACGCGGGCCGCGGCGGCCCCCAGGCTCCCGGCTCAGGCATCCCGCCGCCGCATCGCCAACCAGCCGCCCGCCAGCGCCGCCACCGTCCAGAGCACCAGGATCGCTATCCCCTCCCAGGGGCCGTAGTCCCGCCCGAACTGCGGATCGCCCGGCCGCGTCATGTGCATGATCACCATGCCCACCTGGTCGGGGAAGTACTGCACCACCGGCTTGATCGCCTCCAGGTTCCCCAGGCCCTGCCCTGACAGGAACAGCACCGGCAGCAGGATCGACAGCGTCACCACGGTGCTGCGCAGCATCACTGCGACCGATGCCGTGAACACGCTCAGCAGCGTCAGGTGAATCCAGCCGCCCAGCAGCGACTCCACGGTCCACCACTCGCCGATGGGCGCCGCCGCGTCACCGATCAGGAGCCGCACCAGCCCGAACACCGCCAGTTCCACGACCAGCGCCGCAACGGCCACCGTGAGCCCGAGCGACGTCATCTTCGCCGCGAACAGCCTCCCGCGCGAGGGCACCGCCGCCAGCGACGCCCGGATCGTGCCCGTCGAGAACTCCGACCCCACGGTCGCGACAGCGAATGTCACGAGCACCAGCTGCGCCGTCAGCAGAGCGAAGAACACCGGCAGCAGCGCATCCGCCGCCGGGCCGCCCGGGCTGAACCCGTTCGCGATCACCCAGCTGAGCCCGAGCGCGATGAACGCGAACAGACCCAAAGTCACCACTGTGGACCTGACCGAGCGGATCTTCACCCACTCGGCCGAGACCGCCTGCGCGAACGCCCTCACAGCGCACCTCCCGACTTGAACTCGACCGACGCGCCCGTCAACCGTATGAACGCCTCCTCCAGGCTCGCCCCGCCGCCGTCCGCCGACGCATGGGCCGCGATGAACGCCTCCGTAGCGGTATCGGCCAGCAGCCGGCCCCGCCCGATCACGATCAGATGCTCGGCCGTCAACGCCATCTCCGACATGAGATGGCTCGACACGAGCACCGTGCGGCCCTCCGCCGCGAGTCCCTTCATGAGGTTCCTGATCCACACCACCCCTTCGGGGTCGAGCCCGTTCACCGGCTCGTCGAAGATCAGCACCTGCGGGTCCCCGAGGAGCGCCGCAGCGACGCCGAGGCGCTGCTTCATCCCCAGAGACAGCGTCTTCGCGCGCTTGCGCGCCGCGCCGGCCATCCCGGTCGCCTCCAGGACCTCCACGATCCGCCGCTCGCCGATGCCGTTCGTCCGTGCGATCCAGCGCAGATGCTCCCGCACACTGCGCTGGGGATGCAGGTCCCCGGCGTCGAGGAGCGCCCCGACCGCCGTGAGCGGCCGCTCGAGCGACGCGTACGGCCGCCCGTGCACTGTGGCGAGCCCGCTGGTGGGCCGGTCCAGACCCAGGATGAGCCGGATCGTCGTGGACTTGCCCGCGCCGTTGGGTCCGAGGAAACCGGTGACGCGACCGGGCTCCACATTGAATGAGAGATCGTCGACGGCCGTGCCGCCGCGATACCGCTTCGTCAAATTCCTGACTTCGATCACAGGACCAACGTAAAAACCACGACCCCCAGGCAACAGTCGCCGGAAGTAGCCGAAGAAAGCAACGAAAGTGAACCCGCCGCCAGGCCCTCCGCCCACCGGCCCCTGCGTAGGCTGACCGAATGAAAGGTCTGCTCGCGGCCGTAGCCATCGTGCTGGCCGAGTTCGCGCTCCTCGCCGCCCTCCCCGCCGGGCCGATCCCCGCGGGCATTCTCGCGCTGCTCGCCGGGGCCGTCGTCGTCGCCCTGTGGCAGCGGTACCGCAGGTCCGTGCGTGAACAGGAGGTCGCGGTAGCGCGCGAACGGCTCCGCCTCGCCCGCGACATGCACGACCGCATCGGCCGCCGACTCGGTCTCGCCGCCGTCCAGGTCGCGGCCCTGGAAGTCCGCGAGGCCGATCCCGACCGGCGCGCCGAAACGAGACAGGTCGGCGACACCGTACGCGCCGCAGTAGAAGACCTTCACGGTCTCGTCTCGTTGCTGCGCAACGGCTCCGAACCGGCGACCAGGTTCGACCATGCCGAAGTGGCGACCCTCGCCGCAGCATTCATCGAAACAGGCGTGCCCGTCGAACTGCGCCACGAAGGCGAACCCGCCGCGCTGCCCGCCGTCACCGCCCGCGTCGCCTACGCCGTGCTCGAAGAAGGCCTGGCGAACGCAGCGAAACACGCCCCGGGCAAGCCCGCCCGAGCGACGATCACCTGGGAGGAAGACGCCCTACTAGTGGCAGTAGAAAACCCGCTCCCCAAAACCACCCCACCGAACGGCCCAGGAGGCCACGGCATCGTCGGCCTCCAAGAACGCGTAGACGCCGCGGGAGGCCTGCTCGACTACCGCACCGACGCATACAAGTTCCGCCTGAGCGCGATGCTGCCCCTGCCCTCGTCCCGCCCGCCCCTCCCGAGAGCCGCCCGAGCGGCGGCGATCGGCACGGTTGTCCTGCTCCTGGTGCTGCTCCCGCTCACCTCGATCGCAGGAGTCCAGACCGGATGACCAGCGTAGTAATCGCCGACGACGAACCACTGGTGGTAGAAGGAGTCAGAACAGTCCTCGAATCGGCAGGAATAACAGTCCAGGCGGTAGCCCACAACGGACAAGACGCCCTGTCGGCAATAACAGAACACCACCCCGAGGTGGCACTGCTAGACCTGCGAATGCCAGGAACGGGCGGCCTGGAACTCCTCGTCCCCCTCGCCACCGCCTCACCCGAAACTCGGGCGCTGATCCTGACGTCCTTCGGGGACCAGGAGAACGTGCTGGCAGCGGTGGCGCAGGGCGCGGCCGGGTTCGTGCTGAAGACCTGCACCCCAGAGGAACTGGTGACCGCCGTGCGAGCGGTCGCGGCGGGGGAGGCGTACCTGTCGCCGGTGGTGACGCGAATGGTGCTCGGCCTCGTGGCCCCCGAATCGGCCCCGCGGCGGCGCGACGCGGTGGAACGGGTCGCCAGGCTCGCCGCCCGCGAACGCGAGGTCCTCGAAGCCGTGGCCGAGGGCCTCTCGAACGCGGAGATCGCGAGCAGAGTCCACATGAGCGAGGCGACCGTGAAGACCTACGTCAGCCGGGTCCTCGCGAAGCTCGGCTGCACGAACCGGGTCCAGGCGGCGATGCTCGCAAGAGACGCAAGAAACTAGCCAGCGCCACCCTGTGGATAACTCCACCACACCCGAACAGGCAAAATAACAAACACTCACAAAGTTATCCACAGGTAAAAAATAGTTCTTGGCAACCTGTGCCGAACCTGTGATTGTAGATATCAAAAACAGCTGCTTCGCCGGTGGCGGAGGAAGTGCGGAGTGGCGAACCGGTCCTGGCAGGACTGGCGGCGAAAGTGGGA
>NZ_JBVJHZ010000037.1:0-58715 GCF_055586545.1 Glycomyces sp. NPDC050141
ACCAACACACCCCCACCCCCCAAAAGAAACAAAAAAGAAGAACCTGGCGCACCCCCCCCCCCCCCCCCCCCCCCCCGTCACCGGTTCAGGCCGGGCCTACCCCAGCGTCCACTGCTGGTTCGAGCCGCCCGTGCAGGTCCACAGGTGCACCTTCGTGCCGTTGGCGGTCCCCAGCCCCGAGACGTCGAGGCACAGCCCCGAAGCCGCGTTCGTGACCGTCCCGTCCGCGTTCCGGTTCCACTGCTGGTTCGCACCGCCGTGGCACGACCAGATGATCGCCAGGGTCCCGTTCGCGGTCCCGCCGCCCGAAGCGTCCAAGCAGCGCTTGCTCCCGTCGGCGTACACAGTCAGTTCCTTTGCGGCCGTGTACGTCCACTGCTGATTCGCACCGGTATGGCAGTCCCAGATCTGCACCTGCGTGCCGTTCGTGGTGACCGCGCCCGGCACGTCCAGGCACCGGGTCGCGCTCACCGAGCGCAGCGCGCCGGCGGTCGTGCCGCCGCCGTTCTCGCGCGGCCCCGCGTCCGCCATGATCCGCGACGCCTCGGCCGGAGGCGAGCCCGCGTTGAAGGTCGTGTTGTTCCTGACGGTGTTGCCGCGCTGGCCGTCCACGAGCCCGGTGATGGCCGAGTTCGTGGTGAAGTTCCCGGTCACGGTCATGTCGCCGGTGAGGTTGCTGTTCTGGTTGTTGGCGTGCGCCCACTGGCCCGCGGTGTTGCGGAAGACGTTGCCGCTGGCCGTGAAGTACCGCGAGCCCTCGTCGAAGTACAGGCCCAGCTGCCCGCTGTTCTCGCAGAAGTTCCCGTTGATCGTGCTGCTCGGGTGCGCCGACAGCGAGTAGATGCACCCGGCGTCCCAGAGCGTCTCCACGACATTGCGGACGTGGTTGCCCGTGACGTGCACTTCCCTTGAGGTCGTGGGCGTCTGGTAGATCGGCTGGAAGTCGTAGAGCCCCCGGTTGAGGTACTCGGGGCTGCCGCCGGGGTCGTTCGCGCCCCAGCCGAAGCCGACGTTGATGCCGCTGTACGGCATGTCCGACACGTAGTTGTGGTCGATCGTGAGCCGGGTGGCGTAGGTGCCGAGGATCGCGGCGTGGTCGAGGTACTCCACAGCCGTGTCGTGCACGCTGTTGTCGCTGATGAGGATGTCGCTGTTCAGCATCCGCGAATCGCCAGGGTGATGGGCGTCGGGCCGGACCCCGCCGACCACGATGCCGCCGCCCGCGCTGGAGGTGAACTCGTTGCGCAGGACCTTGATGTTCCTGGCGCCCAGGCCGACCCCGGTGCTGTGCGCATTGGCGTCGTTGCCGATGCCCAGGCCCACGGAGCCGAGGTTCACGAAACGGTTGTCCGCGAACGTGATCCCGTCGGCGGCCGAGACCTGCACCGCGCCGGGCACCTGCGCCCAGACGTTGCGCGCGGCCTCGAAGCCCTTGCAGCCGGACTTGCACGAGGTGAACGCGTCTGAGGGCCGCTGGGACTGGACGCCGGTGATGAACGTGCCGGTCTGCTGGTTCGCGTACCCGTTGTTCGAGCCGGGGTCGAGCCAGCTCGTGCCGGTGAAGGTGAGCCCGGAGAACTCGAGCGCCTTCACCGGCGCATCATAGGTGCCGCCGACTTCGACGAGCGTTTCGAGCTTCGGCAGCTCGACCTTCGCGTTCGCCATGTTCTGGCCCGGGAGCGGCTTGTAGTACAGCCTTCCGGCGCCCGTGTCGAGGTACCACTCGCCGCCCTGGTCGAGGAAGCGCTTGGAGTTGAGCAGGTAGTAGGTCGGGCCCCGGAAGGGGCTCTGGATCGTGTCGTACCCGTAGGTGTTGTTGTCCCACGCGGGCTGCTGCATGGTCACGGTGCGGCCGCTGATGCCCTGCACGGGCGCGAACCGGTTGGTGAACGACAGGAGGCCCTGGAACTCGATGCGCTGCTTGTCGGGCAGCGACGCGAGGTAGTCGAAGTTGCCGTTGTTGAGCGTGAACCCTGAGGCGTTGAGCGTCATGTCGCCCGCCGCGATCGAGGTGCGGGCCCGCTGCGCGGGCACGCCGTCCACATAGAGCTGCCGGGTGTCGAATCCGGTGCCCACGTCCGCCCGGTAGATCCCGGCGTTCGCGTCGTCGAGGACCCAGCCGGTGACGGGCTGCGCGCCCGTGACGACCGGATTCGCGCCGTCGGCTGCCTGCCAGGTGACGGTGTGGCCGTTCTTCCCGGAGTCGCTCGCGTTGAACCGCAACGCGCTCGCGAGCCGATAGGTGCCGTCGAGGAGGTTGACTCGGACGTCGCCGTCACCCGCTCCTGCCGCCGTGCGGGCCCGCTTCTGGGCCTCGGTGAGCGTCTTGAGCGGTTGGGCGGCGGTGCCGGGGTTCGCGTCGTCGCCGTTGGGGGAGACGTAGTAGGTGTACGCGGTCTGCGCTTGGGCCGGGGAAGCGCCGAGGCCCGCGAGGGCTCCGGCGACGGCGAGAAGCAGGGCCGCCCAGAGGGCTCGGTGCCGCTTCGGGGGTGAGTGCCGCATGTCGTTGTGCCTTTCCTTCATTGGCGAGGCGGGGTTGCTAGGTGACGGGTACTCGCCGGGCGGGCGGTGCCTCGGGGTCCTCCATTCCGCGGCGAGCAGGGGATCGGTCGGTTTCGTTGCGCTGCAAGGCGGTGGCCAGCAGGCGCAGCCCGGCGCGCTCGGGCCGGACGCCCGGCCCGGCGGGGTCGGCCGGGCGCGGCTCGCGTCCGAGCCCGGCGATGACTCCCTCATGGACGTGGATGCCCAGGCCGGGGGAGTCGCCGAGGACGAACGCGCCGTCCCCGATGTCGAGGTCGGCGGTGACGCCGACGGGCGGGCGCAGGTCCTGCAGCTCGCTCACGAGGTGGTTGGGGACGGCGGTGGCGGCGTGGAGCAGCCCTACGGGGATGTTCCCGATGGGGCTCACCGGCAGGTCGAAGGCGTGGGCGAGGGCGGCGACGCGCAGGAAGTGCGTGACGCCTCCGACGGCCGAGGTCTGGACGATATCGACGCCGCCGGCCTCCAGGAGCGGGCGGAACTGCTCCAGCCCGGTCAGGTTCTCGCCGGTCGCCACGGCCGCGCGCACACCGCGCTGCACGACCGCGAGCCCTTCGGCGTCCCAGCGCCGCACGGGCTCTTCGACCCACGCGAGGTCCACTGTGCGCTCCAGTTCCCGCACGTGGCGCACGGCCTCCTTGCGCGACCACGTCTCGTTCGCGTCGAGCATGAGGCCCGGCCGTGCCGCGCCCGCTTCGGCCAGCACGTCCCGGACGATGCCGAGCCTGCGCCGGTCGGCCGCGACGTCAAGGCCCCCTTTGAGTTTGGCCGCGCGCAGGCCGCGCTCGGCGTACACGCGGTAGGCCGCCGCCAGGTCCTCGTCGTCCAGGCCGATGTCGAGCCCGGACGCGTACGCGGGCACGACCCGGTCGCGTCCGCCGAGGAACCGCCACAGCGGCTCGTCCGCGTACTGCGCCTTGAGGTCCCACAGGGCCGTGTCGAGCGCGCCGATCGTGCCGAACAGGGCCCCGCCGTGCCCGGCCTTGAACGCGCGCCGCTGCATCCGGTCGTACAGCGCGGTGACGCTGCGCGGGTCCTCGCCGTCGATCGCGCCGAAGACCGCGTCGATCCCGAAGTGCGAGCCGATCCCGACTCCGGTGAGCCCTTCGTCGGTGTCCACCAGCACCACGGGCACCGTGGTGACGCCGTCGGCGAAGACGCCGTTGGCGTCGCCGACGGGCCGCGCCCACTCCTGGACCGTGGTCAGCGTGCGGTAACCGGTGATCCGCATGTCATCCCTTCGTGGCCCCGGCGGTGACACCGGTGGCGATCTGGCGCTGGAAGCAGAGGTAGAACACGAGCACCGGGAGGGCCGCGATGAGCACGCCCCCAGCGAAAGTGGGGATGTCCGCGGAGTACTGGCCGCGCAGCGAGGTCACCCCGACCATGAGGGTGCGGTGCTCGGCCGAGGGCATCATGAGCAGCGCGATCAGCACGTCGTTCCAGCAGAACAGGGCGTTGAGGATGCCCACGGACAGGAGCGCGGGCCGCCCGAGCGGCAGCATGATCCGGCCGTAGACCCCGTACACCGAGTTGCCGTCGATCCGCGCGGCGTCGATGATCTCGGCCGGGATGCCGCTGTAGTAGCTGGTCATCAGGAACACCGTGAACGGCAGGAACTGCGCGGTGTACGCGAGGATCAGCCCGGGATAGGTGTCGATGAGCCCGGCCTGCCCCATGGTCCGGGCCAGCGGCACCATGATGACCTGGAACGGGATGAACAGCGCCGAGAGGGCCGCCAGGTACAGCAGCCTCGACCCCCGGAACCGCAACTGGCTCAAGGCGAACCCGGCCATCGACCCGAACAGCAGCAGGAGCGCGACCGAGCCGGTCACGACCAGGACCGAGTTCGCGAGGTAGCGGCCCATGTCGGCGTGCTCCCACGCCGTGGCGAACGCGTCCCAGCGCAGGCCCTCGGCGGGGGCGAAGCGGTCGAGCACGTACTCGTGCCGGGTCTTCATCGCGACGTTGGCAGTGAACAGCAGCGGGTACACGGTGGCGATGGCCAAGGCGGCCATGGGGATCGCGGCGAGCCAGCGTCCCGCTCTGAGCGGGGACATCAGTCCTCCCTCCCGGCCCGGCGCAGGACCGCGATCTGGGCGAGCCCGACCACGAGCATCACGCCGAAGAGCACTGTGGATGCCGCCGACGCGAGGGCCGGGCGGCCCATCTGCCCCTGCTGGAACCAGACGTAGTACTCGGGCAGGTAGGTCGAGCCCTCCGGGCCGCCGCCGGTCATGACGTAGACGAGGCCGAACATGGAGGTGAGCAGCCCGATCATGGTGGTGACGACGACGAACTGGATCGTCCGCGAGAGCCCCGGCACGATCACGTGCCGCACGACGCGCGGCAGCGAGGCCCCGTCCACCCGGGCCGCGTCGACCAGGGACGCGTCCAAAGTGGCGAATCCGGCGAGGAACACCACGAGCGCCATCCCGAACGTCGCCCAGATATGCACGCCCACAACGGCGTACATCGCGATATCGGGGTCGCCGAGCCAGTCCACGGGCCCGAGCCCGACGGTGCCGAGCAGCGCGTTCACGGGCCCGTCGAAGGCCAGCAGCAGGTTGAAGATCGCCCCGATGATCACCGGGGACAGCACGGCGGGGAAGAAGTACACGCTCCGGTAGACGCGGTGCCCCGGCACCCGCAGGTAGATGAACGTGGCGAGCAGCCCCGGGACCGCCACGGCGACAGGAAGCAGCAGCACGAGCAGCCCCACGTTCCTCATCGAAGTCGTGAAGAGCGGGTCCTCGAACAGCGCGGCGTAGTTGTCGAACCCGACCGCCTGCCCGTTCCGCTCGCCGTCGCCGGTGAATGAGAAGTTCACGCCGAGTGCCAAGGGGTACAGGCGGAACGCGCCGATGACGAGGACCGCCGGGGCGACCAGGACGTACGGTGCGAGCCGTTCGGCCCTGGAGGAGCCCGCGGCGCCGCGCCCGGCTGTGCCTCTCACGACACTGCCGCGGCGCCGCGGGGGCTGAGGGCCGGTCCGGACGCCCTCACTCGTCCGGACCGGAGTCGTGGTGCCCGGCATCCCTAGCCCGCCTGGTCGCTCGCGGCGAGCTGGCTCAAGGCGTCGTCCACAGTGACCGATCCGCTGAGGAGCTGCTGCGACAGGCGGCCCATGAGCTCGATGGTCTCGGCCGAGAGCGCCACGTGCAGCGCGGGCTTCCCGGTCTGGATCGCGTCGACGATCTCGGCGGTGGCAGGTCCCGAACCCGAGGCGTCGATCGTCGTGTCGGCGGCGATCGCGCCCGCGTCCGCGTAGAACGCCTCCAGTGCGGCCGTCGAGGACAGCGAGCGCACCAGGTCGGCGGCGAGTCCGGGGTCCGCGGTCCATTCGGCGACGCCGTACCCGATGCCGCCGTCGTACGGCAGGCTCGGCTCGGCCCCGGCGGTGGCCACGGGCGCGGGCATGACGCCCACGTTGTCGGCGCCCAGGAACTCGCCGAAGTCCTTCCAGTGGCCCACGTCGGACATGAGCCCGATCGTGTGGGCGGCCCCGGCGGCGTCGAAGAGCGCGAACTGGTCGTTGAACATCGCGGTGGAGTTCACGCCCTCGTTGTTGAGCCCGGCCTGCTCGGCCTCGACCCACAGCTCGAAGACCCGCTTCACGCCGGGGGCGCTCCAGTCGCGCTCGCCCGCGATCCAGGCGTCGTACTCCGCCGGGGTCAGCACCCCCGATCCCAGGCCGGAGAGGAAGAACTGGATGCCGATGCCCTCCTTGTTGCCCAAGGCGAAGCAGTCGGCGCCGGTGGTCTCCTTGATGACGGCGCAGTCCGCGGTGAACTGCTCCCAGGTGGCAGCGGGCGCGTCGGGGTCGAGCCCGGCCTGCTCGTAGAGCGCCTTGTTGTAGTAGATCGGGTGGCCCTGCAGGGTCACGGGCGCGGCGTAGACGTGCCCGTCGGCGGTGAACGCCTCCCACCCGGCCAGGCGCTCCATGTCCTCGGCGACGTAGTCCTCAAGCGGCAGTAGCGCATCGGTGCGGTCGCGGAGCTGGCCGCCGCCGTTGAAGAGCATCACGTCGGGGCCTTCGCCGGACTGGATCGCGGTGCCCAGCAGGTTGTAGTACTGGTCGAACGGCTGGGCCACGAACTCGACCTCGACGTCGGGGTGCTTCGCGGCGAAGTCGGCCTTCGCCGCCTCGATATAGGACTCGGCGGTCGCGTCGCCGGACTTCCAGTCCCAGACCACGAGGGTGCCGCCGTCGCCGCCGCCGGAGGAGTCCGGCCCGGCCGCGCTGCCGCATCCGTAGAGCGCCAGGGGCGCAACCAGAGCGGTCGACCATAGTGCTCGTCGCTTCATCGCAGATCACTCTCTGTAGGGGTACCGGAGGGGTCCGGCTCACAGGGTCGCCAGTAAACGTAACTTGTATGACGTCTTACGTCAATGGACTGATGACGTACACTGGGCGGCGACCCCGAGCCCCGGAGGAACGATGACGGCAGTGCAGCGCCCCACGGTGCAAGAGCCCGAACCCCCGACCTGGTCGCGGCGGCCCGTCAACCTGGCGAAGGCCGTGACCGGCGAGCTGGTGCGGCGCGTCGTGCGCGGCGACTACCCCGCCGGGTCGACGCTGCCCGCCGAGCACGCCCTCTGCGCGACGTTCTCGGTGAGCCGCACCGTGGTCCGCGAGGCCGTGAAGGTCCTGCAGGAGAAGGGCCTGGTCCAGATCCGGCAGGGCTCGGGCACCGCGGTGCAGCCGCCGACCTCGTGGAACCTGCTCGACGAACTGGTCCTCGCCGCGGTCATCGACGACGACGCGACCCTCGGCATCCTCGACGACGTCGTGGTCACCCGGCGGCTCCTCGAGTCCGACATGGCGAACGTCGCCGCCCGCACCGCCGACGACACCGCCCTGGAGCGGATGCGCGAGCTCGTCGACCGCATGGACGAGCTGGTGGACGACCCGGAGTCCTATCACGAGCACGACCGGGCCTTCCACGACACCGTCATGCGCGCCTCGGGCAACCGGATCGCGCGCGCCGTCGTGCGCTCGCTCGAGAGCCAGGTCATCAACACGTCCAGCTACATGGGTAAGACCGAACGCGCCCTTTGCGAGGCGTCGAACCGGGGCCACCGCCGCATCTGCGAGCGCATCGCGGCCCGCGACCCCGAGGGCGCCGCCGAGGCGATGTTCGCGCACATCACGGACGCGTGGCTGGTCCGCCGCGCCGAGCAGGGCGACCCGGACCGACTGGCGCGCTAGACATCCGATGTATGTCCCTGTGCGACAAGGACATACATCGGCAAACTTCCGATACTCCCCGGGTCTTGACCTCATAGATCCAATCTATATAGACTAACGTCGATATTCAAGGCACCGCACGGCCTGATCTCCGCGCCGGTTGGGAGCGATTCCAGCCGGTGCCCGGCCGCACCCTCCGCACCGGACCTCTCATGCGCTGCCGACCCGCAGGTCTCCCATGAGCCCTACCCACAAGGAGTTTCGTCCGATGTCGAGATTCAGATCCGTACTCGCGTGCCTCGCGGCCGCGATCGTCATGGCGACGGCCGGGGCGGCGACGGCGCAGGCCGCCGACACGCCTCAGGCCGCCGATGTGACCGCGGCGGCCAGCACCGGCTGCGGCAAGGCCCCGACGCTCAGCAGCGGCACCCACACGATCCAGAGCAGCGGCCAGAACCGCAGCTTCATCCTGAAGGTCCCCGCGAACTACGACCGCAACAAGCCGTACAAGCTGATCTTCGGCAACCACTGGTGGGGCGGCACCGCCAACGACGTCGCCTCCGGCGGCACCGACGGCGCCGTCTACGCCCACTACGGGCTCGACGCGCTGTCGAACGGCTCGGCGATCTTCATTGCCCCGCAGGGCCAGAACAACGCATGGGCCAACGGGAACGGCATTGACGTCACCTTCTTTGACGACATGATCCGCCGCGTCGAGGCCGACCTCTGCGTCGACCAGTCGCAGCGGTTCTCGCTGGGCTTCAGCTACGGCGGGGCGATGAGCTACGCCCTCGCCTGCGCCCGTCCCGACGTGTTCCGCGCGGTGATCGCGATCGCCGTCCCCGGTCCCGTGAGCGGGTGCAGCGGCGGCTCGGGTGCGGTGGCGTACTTCGGCATCCAGGGCGTCAACGACTCCATGCCGAACGCGCGGGCGATGCGCGACCGCTTCGTGGCCAACAACGGCTGCGCGGCGATGAGTCCGCGTGAACCCGCCGCAGGCAGCGGCACCCACATCACCAGCAACTACTCGTGCCGGGACGGCAAGCCGGTCCGGTGGGCGGCGTTCGACGGCGGCCACCAGCAGGGCCCGGTCGACGGCTGCACGGGCTGCGAGAGCGGCGCCCGCAGCTGGGTGAAGGGCGAGGTCTGGAACTTCATCAGCCAGTTCTCCTCCACCCCGCCCGCCGAGACCGACCAGGTCAGGAACGCCGGGGCGAACCGCTGCCTCGACGTCGCGGCCCAGTCCACCTCGAACGGCGCGCTGCTCCAGCTGTGGGACTGCCACACCGGCGCCAACCAGCAGTGGACGGCCACCGCGTCGAAGCAGCTCTCGGTGTACGGCAACAAATGCCTCGACGCCGAGGGCGCGGGGACCGCGCCGGGCACCCGGATCATCATCTGGGACTGCCACAGCGGGGCGAACCAGCAGTGGAACGTCAACGCGAACGGCACCATCACCGGCGTCCAGTCCGGGCTGTGCCTGGGCACCGCGAACAACGGCACCGCCAACGGCACCGGAGTGGTCCTGGCGACCTGCAACGGCTCGTCGAGCCAGAGCTGGTCCCTGGTCTGATCCGCCGGGCGGCGTGCCCTCAGCGCCGCGCTTAGAGGAACGGGCCTCCCGCACGGGAGGCCCGTTCCGCGCTGCTAGGCCGCGAACTGCCACGAGTCCACGTTGAAGAGGTAGCCGCTGCCGCCGGTGAACCGCAGGTACAGGTCGTGCGTGCCGGTCGCGCCGCTCACGGGGCAGGACACGTTCGTCCAGGTCTGCCAACCGCCCGTGGCCGGGACCGCGCACGTGCCGACCCGCGTCCCGGTCGGACTGTCGAGCCGCACCTCGATCGTGCCACCGCCCGTGGCCGAGGCCACGCGGGCGCCGAAGGTCCTGGCGCCGTTGCCGAACGCGGCGCCCTTGACCTTGACCCAGTCCCCGTTCTCGATCCAGCCGATGTTCATCCCGCCCGAGCCCGCCCGCTCGGTCTCGATCCCGTTGGCCCACGCGATCGTCTCGGCCTCTTGGCGCGCAAAGGGATTGAGGGTCCCGATCTGCGGCGCCCCCGCCGAGGTCATGTTGATCTGCGGGAACGTCCCGTCAGGGTTGTAGCTGAACTTCTCGACGGCCACCGACCTCGTGAAACCGCCGCCGCCCGGCAGCGCGCCGTTGTGGTAGAAGAAGTACGACCCTCCCTTGTAGTCGATCACCCCGGCGTGGTTGGTGAAGCTGGAGCCCTGGGTCGGCATGATCGTGCCCCGGTAGGTCCACGGCCCGGTCGGCCCGGGGGAGGTCGAGTACGCGATGAACTCCGAGCAGCACTGCGCGGCGAACACCATGTAGTACAAGGAGTTCCGCTTGTAGAACCACGGCCCCTCCTCGTAGAGGGTCGGCCGCTCGGTGCTGTTCGGCCGCGAGCCGAAGCCCTGCGCGGTCAGCTGGATCTTGGTCGGGGAGCCCGAGAATGAGGTCATGTCCGCGTTGAGCTTCACGTACCACAGGTTCGGGTTGCCCCAGTACAGGTACGCCTGGCCGTCGGTGTCGATGAAGACCGTGGGGTCGATCTCGCCGTTCTCGACGAGCGGGCGCCCGATGGCGTCCCGGAACGGGCCGGTCGGGCTGTCGGCGACGGCCACGCCGATGGCCATCCGGCCGGTCGCGTCGTTGACGACGGGCACGTACCAGTAGAACTTCCCGTTCCGCTCGACCGCCTGGCCCGCCCACGCGTCCTGGAGGGCCCACGCGAATGTGTCGATGCTCAGCGGCGAGCCGTGGTCGGTCCAGTTGACCATGTCGTCGGTCGACCAGACCCGCCAGTCCTTCATGGTGAACCAGGTCGAGCCGTCCTCGTCGTGCCCGGTGTAGAGGTAGAGGCGGCCGTTGTGGACCAGCGGCGCGGGGTCGGCGGTGTAGACGGTCTGCACGATCGGGTTGTCGGCCTGTGCCGGGTCGGGCGACGGATCGGCGGTGACGGCGAGCAGCGCCGCGGCGAGCACGGCGGCCAGCGCCGCCGCCGCGGCCCGGCGCCGGCCGGGTCGGAGGGTCTTCATGGGTACCTCGTTTCGAAACGTTCGTGGTCGTCCTCGAAAGTTCAGGGGTGTGCAACTCAGGGTAGCCATGGGGTTTTCATCTGTAAATAGATTGATGTCGATGGGTATGGCGAGGGGCCGCCGCGATCGCGGCGGCCCCTTCGGTCCTCTCCTACCGGTCGGCGTTCCAGAAGGCCCCGTCGGGGAACGAGTACTCGGCGACCGACTCGGGCCGCATCTCGGCGGAGTAGCCGGGCCTGGCCGGGAGGAGGTAGTTGCCGTGCTCGACCAGGCACGGGTCGGTGAAGTGCTCGTGGAGGTGGTCGACGTACTCGGTCACCCTGTCCTCCAAGGTGCCCGAGACGCACACGTAGTCGAAGATCGACAGGTGCTGCACGAGCTCGCACAGGCCGACCCCGCCCGCGTGCGGGCAC
Organism: Glycomyces sp. NPDC050141; assembly: GCF_055586545.1. NCBI lineage: Bacteria > Bacillati > Actinomycetota > Actinomycetes > Glycomycetales > Glycomycetaceae > Glycomyces > Glycomyces sp. NPDC050141. The sequence continues at coordinate 11,185 of NZ_JBVJHZ010000037.1, forward strand.
ACCGGCACGCCGAACTTCGCGGCCATCAGGTACACGGCGATGATCTCGTTGACGCTCGCGAGCCGCGCCGAGTCGAGCTGGAGGTAGTCGAGCGCCTCGGCCTGCAGCATCTGCTTGAACAGCACCCGGTTCATGCCGTGCTCGCCGGTGGCGACCCCGATGGGGGCGACCGCGCGGCGTACGGCCGCGTGGCCGAGCACGTCGTCGGGGCTCGTGGGCTCCTCGATCCAGTGCGGCTCGAACTCGGCCAGGGCCTTGACCCACTCGATGGCCTCGGGCACGTCCCACACCTGGTTGGCGTCGATCATGAGCTTGGCGTCCCAGCCGATGACCTCGCGGGCGATGGCCAGGCGGCGCCGGTCCTCCTCGAGGTCGGCCCCGACCTTGAGCTTGACGTGGCGGTAGCCCTCGTCGACGGCCTCCTGGAGGAGGCGGCGGAGCTTGTCGTCGCTGTAGCCGAGCCAGCCCGCGCTGGTGGTGTAGCACGGGTAGCCGCCGCGCGCTTCGAGGTTCGCGATGCGGTCGGCGCGCGTGCCCTGCTGCTCGCGCAGGATCGCAAGGGCCTCTTCGCGGGTGAGCACGTCCGAGAGGTACCGCAGGTCGGCGGCGTCGACGAGCTGCTCGGGGGTCATGTCGGCGAGGAGGCGCCACAGGGGCTTGCCCGCGGCGCGCGCGGCGAGGTCCCAGACGGCGTTCATGACGGCCGCGAGTGCGATGTGGACGACGCCCTTCTCGGGGCCGAGCCAGCGGTACTGCGAGTCGGACTGGAGCTCGCGGTAGAGCGCGCCCGGGTCGTTGAGGACGGTGTCGAGGTCGCGGCCGATGAGCCTGACGGCCCAGTGGAGGGCGGCGGCGGTGACGATGTCGTTGCCGCGCCCGATGGTGAAGGTGAAGCCGTACCCGGCCAGGTCGGGGTCGTCGGTGCGGACGACGACGTAGGCGGCGGAGTAGTCGCCGTCCTTGTTCATCGCGTCCGAGCCGTCGAGGGTCTGCGAGGTGGGGAAGCGGACATCGTGGGCCTCGACGGCCTCGATGGTGGTCATGCGGTGGTCCTCGGTTCGAATCGGGGCGGGGCTCGTTTGCGCAAACGATTGATCAGGCGTTGACCTTAACCGTGGTCGCGTCGATCCGCAAGAGGGGGCCGTGCCTCAGCCGCGCGGCGGGGTGGTCGACTCCCGCTCGATGAGGACCGGCTCCGGGTCCTCCACACTGCGCTGCTCGACCGGTCCGCCGTCGACGACCTGCGCGAGCAGCGAGGCCGCCGCGCGCCCGAGCTCGTAGAGCGGCAACCGGACGCAGGTGAGCGGCGGCCAGGTGTGCGCGGCCGTCCACGCGTCGTGGATCGCGACCACCGAGAGGTCGCCGGGCACGGCCAGTCCCTGCGCCCGGGCCTGCGCCAGTACCCCGACCGCGGCGTTGACGTTCGCGGCCACGATCGCGGTGGGCCGCTTCGGGAGTGCGAGCAGTTCCGCAGCGGACGCCCGCCCGTCGGCCTCGCGGTAGCCACGCCAGGTGACCAGGTCCGCGTCCCGCGCGATCCCGGCCGCCTCCAGCGCCTCGTTGTACCCCGCCGCGCGCCGCCGCGCGGTCGGCGAACCCGCCAGCCCTCCGGCGAACCCGATCCTCGTGTGCCCCAGCGCGATCAAGTGCTCCGTGGCCCGCCGCGCCGCGAGCGCGTCCGGTACGACCACCGAACTCGCGCCGGGGATGCGCTGGTGGATCGTGACCAGCGGCGCCCGCTCGCCCACCGACTGCGCCAGCTCTTCGGGGTCGGCGTCGTCGCGGGGCTGGAGCACGATGCCGTCGACCCGGCCCTCGCCCACGAGCTTGTCGAACATGGGCCCGCCGGGGTGCATGTCCTCGCTGCGGGCCAGCAGCATGACGCAGCCGCGCGTGGCCGCCTCGTCCTCCACGCCCCGGGTGAGCTCGGCGAACAGCGAGTTCGTCACGTCCGGCACGATGAGCGCGATGACGTCGGTGCGTGCGAGTTTCAAAGCGCGCCCGGCGAAGTTCGGGTGGTAGCCGACCTCCGCGGCCGCCTTGCGCACCCGCTCCCGGGTCGCCTCGCTGAGCCGCGCCGACGGGTCGCCCGAGAGCACCCTGGAGACCGCCGACACCGAGACGCCCGCCCGGGCCGCCACATCGCTGAGTTTCACCACGGCTCCAGTATCGCCCATCCGCCAAACCGCTGAGCAAACGATTGCGCAAATGCTGGATATGTGCGATCCTCATCCGCGACCGACCGCACCCCGTCCCACTGGACCGCCTACAAACATGGAGGCACCGTGCTCGCCGCACAGTACGCAGGAAACCGGACCATCCAGGTGAGCGAGGCCGAGCCCTCCCCGCCCGCGCCCGGCCAGGTCCAGATAGCCGTGGCCTACAACGGGATCTGCGGCACCGACCTCCACATCCTCAGCGGCCACATGGACGCCCGCGTGAGCACCCCGGCCGTCATCGGCCACGAGATGAGCGGCACCGTCGCGGCCCTCGGCGACGGCGTCGCAGGCTGGGCAGTCGGCGACCCGGTCACCGTCATGCCCCTCGCCTGGGACGGCACGTGCCCGGCCTGCCTGGCCGGGAACTCCCACATCTGCCAGAACCTCGACTTCGTCGGCATCGACTCGCCCGGCGCGCTCCAAGGCCGCTGGAACGTCCCCGCCGGACTCCTCGTGCCCCTCCCCGAGACCCTCTCGCTCCAGCACGCGGCCCTCGTCGAACCCACCGCCGTCGCCGTCCACGATGTACGCCGCGCCGAACTCGAACCCGGCCAGAAGGCCGTCGTCATCGGCGGCGGACCCATCGGCGTCCTCATCGCCGCCGTCGCCCGCGCCTTCGGCGGCGAGGTCGCCGTCATCGAACTCGACGACAAGCGCCGCAAGGCCGTCGCCGACCTCGGCTTCACCGCCCTCGACCCCCGCGACGACACCCTCGCCTGGGTCGAGGAGTGGACCGGCGGCGCGGGCGCCGACGCCGTCTTCGAGGTCTCCGGCGCCGCCGCGGCCGTCCTCGGCGCGGTCGACTACGCCAAGGTCCGCGGCACCCTCGTCGTCGTCGCGATCCACCCCGAACCGCGCCCGATCAACCTCCAGCGCGTCTTCTGGCGCGAACTGCGCCTCCTCGGCGCCCGCGTCTACCAGCGCGACGACTTCGACACCGCCGTCGCCCTCCTCGACACCGGCGCGATCCCCGCCGACGCCCTCATCACCAAGACCGTTCCCCTGCACGACATCCAGGCCGCGTTCGACGCCCTCCACAGCGGCGAGGCCATGAAGATCCTCATCGACGTCCAAGCCGGACAGGAGTAACCGTGACCCTCTTCGACCTCAACGGCCGCCTCGCCGTCGTCACCGGCGCCAAGCGCGGCATCGGCTTCGCCATGGCCGAAGCCCTCGCCGAAGCCGGAGCCGACGTCATCGGCGTCTCCGCCACCATCGAACCCGAAGGCTCCGCGATCGAGCAGCGCGTGACCGCCCTGGGCCGCAGGTTCCGTGCGATCCGCGCCGACTTCAACGACCCCGCACAGGTCACCGCGCTCGCCGATGCCCTCGCGGCCGAACCGGTCGACATCCTCGTCAACAACGCCGGCACGATCCGCCGCGCGCCCGCCGCCGAGCACCCCGACGCGTTCTGGGACGAAGTCCTGCAGGTGAACCTCACCAGCCAGTTCGCGCTCACCCGCGCCGTCGGCGCCGCAATGCTCGAACGCGGCGGCGGCAAGATCGTCTTCACTGCCTCCCTCCTGAGCTTTCAAGGAGGCATCAACGTCCCCGGGTACGCGGCCGCGAAGTCCGGCATCGCCGGTCTCACCCGCGCGCTCGCGAACGAGTGGACCGCCCGCGGCGTCACCGTGAACGCGATCGCCCCCGGCTATATCGCCACGGACAACACCCAAGCGCTGCAAGACGACCCGGACCGCTCCAAGGCCATCCTCGAGCGCATCCCCGCCGGACGCTGGGGCCGCGCGAGCGACCTCGCCGGAGCCGCCGTGTTCCTCGCCAGCGCCGCCTCCGACTACGTCTCGGGCACGGTCATCCCCGTCGACGGCGGCTGGCTCGGCCGCTGATCTTTAGGGGATGCTTAACCACCCCCTAGGGGCGCGGCGGTCAGCCGAGGGCGATGCGCAGGACGCGGTCGTCGTCCGGGCCGGGGTCGCCGCGCCCGTCGGTGTTGCTGGTGAGGACCCACAGCGACCCGTCCGGGGCGACCGCGACGTCCCGGAGGCGGCCGTACTCCTCGACGTAGTGCTCGGTCGACGTGCCCGGATCGCTCAGGGGCACTTCGCGAAGGCGCCGCCCGCGCAGGTTCGCGATGAACGCGGTGCCGCCCGTGATCGCCATGCCGCTGGGGCTGGCCTCGTCGGGGCTCCACTGCTGCACCGGATCGGTGTATGCAGCGTTCCCGGCGATCCCTTCGACCTCGGGCCAGCCGTAGTTCACGCCGGGCTCGATGACGTTCAGCTCGTCCCACGTGTCCTGCCCGAACTCGGTGGCCCACATGGTGCCCGCCTCGTCCCACGCGATGCCCTGCGGGTTGCGGTGCCCCCACGAGTAGACCAGCGACCCGGGGAACGGGTTGTCCTCGGGGACGCCGCCGTCGGGGGTCATCCGCAGGATCTTGCCCGCCAGCGCGTCGCGGTCCTGCGCGTTGCCGGGGTTCCCGGCGTCTCCGGCGGTCGCGTAGAGCATCCCGTCGGGGCCGAACGCGATGCGCCCGCCGTTGTGGTTGACCGCGGCCGGTATCCCGGCCAGGATCTCCTGCGGCGCACCGAGAGCGAGCGAACCGGCCGCGCCTTCGAGCGCGAACCGCTCGATCCGGTTCTCGTCGGAACCGGTGAAGTACGCGTACAGGAAACCGTCGAGGACCGCGATCCCGAGCAGGCCGCCTTCGCCCTCCGGCTCCACGCCGTCGACGACGCCGACCTCGCGGGCCGCGCCCGCCGCGTCCAGTTCGAGGACGCGGGCGCTGTCGCGCTCGCTGATGAGCGCTACGCCCTCATAGAACGCGATCGACCAGGGCGCTTGGAGCCCGCTCGTGACGACCTCGGGCTCGCCGAGCTGGAGCGGGGCCTCGGTCGGCGAGGGCGCGGCGCTGGTGGCCGGTGCGGTGGTGGGCTCCGCTGCCTCCGGGTCCCCGGTGCACGAGGCCAGCGGCACCGCCGCGAGCGCGACTCCCGTGAGCCGCAGTGTCTGACGTCTGGTGGACATGGACCGTCCTTCCCTCTCGGCGCCCTCCACTGTAGGACCGCCCGCACCGCCGAGGCAGGCCGTGTCAGTACCTCCTAGGGCATTCGGGACGCGGTATGACGTACCGCCCGCGAAAACTTCCGGACAGTCATCAGACCTTTGGAAGTTCCGGCGTGTTACGGGCGTGGATAAGGCTTGCCCGGGCCTGCTCATTCGACGCGGAATCGACGAATCGGCGTGAAGGCGGGTGTTCCGGAATCCGAGTCGATCATCGCCGCCGACAATGCCGCTGCCTGGGAAAATCACGGCTCAGATGATCAGATTACGGCGGTTCGTCCGCATTGCATTACGCCGCCGAATTCTCACGCTCCGTATCTCTCGGATAACCAAAAGAGATTCATTGACATCACTGGTTGTAGAAACTAAGCTCTGGAAGTTATCGGAAATAGCCCCGAAAGTTTCGATCGTTACGGCAGTGAGATCTCGCCCACCGAGCATGTGTGGAGGGCGGAGTTTTTGGGCCATCTCAAGGAGGAGAGACATGTCAGGTGTGTTCGGGCGGACGCCCAACGGAGCCACCCGTCGCGGAGTCATCGGATTCTCGCTCGCGGCGTCCGGCATGGCCGCGCTCGCGGCCTGCAGTGACGACGGCGGCGGCGCCGATGTCGACATCGACGCGCAGTCCAAGGGCGCGATGGAGGACTTCGCCGCCGACATGCAGTTCACGGCGACTGAGGCGTTCACCCTCTCGGTCCTGTGGACCGACTGGCCGGACCTGCCCATCACCGACAAGTGGCAGTTCTTCAAGGAGATCGAGAAGCGCACCAACGTCAAGATGGAGGTCACGAACATCCCGTTCAGTGACGCCACCGAGAAGCGCAGTCTCCTGATCAGCGCGGGCGACGCCCCGACCGTCATCCCGCTGGTCTACACCGGCGAGGAGAACTCGTTCGTGTCCTCCGGCGCCATCCTGCCGATGAGCGACTACGTCGAGCACATGCCCAACTTCCAGAAGTACGTGGAGGAGTGGGACCTGGGCGAGATGATCGACAACCTGAAGCAGTCCGACGGCAAGTACTACATGCTGCCGGGCCTCCAGGAGGTCTCGGTCCCCGTGTTCACCGTGGTCATCCGCAAGGACGTCTTCGAGTCCGTCGCCGGCGGCATCCCCGAGACCTGGGACGAGATGCGCGAGGCCCTGGTCAAGATCAAGGCCGAGTACCCCGACTCCACGCCGCTCGCCGACGGCTTCGAAGGCATGTCGATGCTCAACTACGCCTCGCACGCGTGGGGCGCGCGGGCCGGCTGGGGCTTCGGCAACGGCATGGTCGACGACGGTACCGGCAAGCTCGAGTACACCGCGGTGACCGAGGGCTACCGGCAGATGGTCGAGTTCTTCCGCGGCCTCGTCGAGGACGGCCTGCTCGACACCGACTCGATGACCGCGGCGGACGACGGCACCGGCGGCGGCAGCGTCACCGAGAAGGTCGCGGCCAACCGCGTCTTCGCGGCGTCCGGCTCGCCCGGCACCGCGATCGAGTTCCAGGTGGCCCTCAACGAGACCGTGGGCGAAGGCAACCACGAAGTCATCGTGATCCCCCCGCCGGGCGGCCCGGCCGGCCAGATCTGCGAGCCGCGCAACTTCTGGAACGGCTTCATGCTGAACGCGGAGATCGCCGACTCCGAGAACTTCCTCGCCATCCTCCAGTTCCTCGACTGGCTCTACTACAACCAGGAGGCCCGCGAGCTGCTCCGCTGGGGCGTGCTCGACGAGACCTACACGAAGGACGCCTCCGGCAAGATCACCCTCAAGCCGGAGTTCCGCCTCGACGCGTACAACATCAACAAGGGCGCTGCGACGGACATCCAGAAGGACCTCGGCTGGTCGAACGCGGTGTTCGCCGACTCGACCGAAGCCCGGGCGCTCAAGGAGTCCTACAACTCGCCCGCCTTCGTCGAGTACATCGACGCCGTGCTTTCGAGCCGTACCCCCCGCGACCCGAACCCGCCCGCGCCGCTCGACGAGATGGAGCTGGAGCAGGCTTCGCTGCAGTCGACCCCGCTCCAGGACGCCGTCGAGACGAACACGCTGAAGTTCATCCTCGGCGACCGCGACATGTCCGAATGGGACGCCTTCGTCGGCGAGCTGGAGGCCTCGGGCCTGCAGGCGTACGTCGACCTCATCAACACGGCCCGCGAGCGCTTCGAGGAGGAGAACTCCTGATCCGGGGCCGGGGTGGCTGGTGAGCACGGCTCCGCCGCGCACATCAGCCGCCGGGCGGCTGGTAAGTACGGCTTCGCCGCACTCACAAATCAGCCGCTCTGACCCCGGCCCGGACGGGAGGGAGCACTTATGCCCCTCACTCAAGACGAGCAGTCCCCGCGGGCCGAGGCCCGCGGGGCCACCGAGGGCGCCGCCCCGGCGGCGCTGCCGCGCCAGCGCGCGGCGGCGCCGAAGGCGCGGCCCCGCAAGCGGAAGCAGACCTGGGGTCAGGCGTTCAAGCGCGACTGGCAGCTGTACACGCTCGCCATCGTGCCGCTGATCTTCTTCCTGGTGTTCAAGTACGGCCCGATGATCGGCAACGTCATCGCATTCCGGCGCTTCCGCCCCGGCGGCAGCATCCTGGGCGACGAATGGGTCGGCGTCCGCTACATCGAGATGTTCATCAACGACCCGTCGTTCTGGCACGTCTTCACGAACACGGTGGTCCTGGGCAGCCTGACGATGGTGGTGTGCTTCCCGCTGCCGATCGTGCTGGCGCTCATGCTGAACGAGGTGCGGCAGACGTACTTCAAGAAGTGGGTGCAGTCGATCTCGTACCTGCCGCACTTCCTGTCGATCGTCATCATCGTCGGCATGGTCATGCAGCTGACGTCGCTGGAGGGCACGGTCAACCAGATCGTCACCGCCTTCGGCGGCGAAGCCGTCCCGTTCCTGCAGCGCGCCGAGTGGTTCCGCTTCATCTACGTGAGCTCCGAGGTGTGGCAGACCATCGGCTGGGGCACCATCCTCTACCTGGCGGCCCTGACCTCGATCGACGACTCGCTGTACGAGGCGGCGAAGATCGACGGCGCGAACCGCTGGCGGCAGACCTGGCACGTCACGCTGCCGGGCATCCGCCCCACGATGGTGACGCTGCTGATCCTCAACATCGGCTCGTTCCTGAACGTGGGCTTCGAGAAGGTGTTCCTGCTGTACAACCCGCTGACGTACGAGAACGCCGACATCATCTCGACCTACCTCTACCGGGTCGGCCTGGTGTCGAACAACCTCAGTTATGCGACGGCGATCGGCCTCTTCCAGGCGCTGATCGGCCTTGTGATGGTGCTTTCCGCGAACCTGATCTCGCGGCGGACGACGGGGACGAGCCTGTGGTGACCGACATGCGCACGGCCGACATCGGGTCGGCGAAACCGCGGGTGACCGCGCGGACGAGGGGCGAGAAGGCGTTCGGCGTCGTCAACACCGTGCTCCTCGTCATCATGTGCCTCGCGATGCTGTATCCGTTCATCACGGTGCTCGCGCAGTCGTTCAGCTCGTCCGGCGCGATCAAGGCCGGGCAGGTGAACTTCCTGCCGGTCGGGTTCAACGTCGACACGTACGCCATCGTGATGTCGGACGGCACGTTCTGGCGCAACTACGGCAACACGGTGCTCTACACCGTGGTCGGCACGACGATCGCCATGGTCCTGACCACGACCTACGCGTTCGTCCTGTCGAAGCAGCACCTGAAGGGCCGCAAGGTCCTCATCGGCATCGCGGTGTTCACGATGTTCTTCAACGGCGGCCTCGTGCCGAACTACGTGCTCATCTCCGCGCTGGAGATGAAGAACACCCTGTGGGCGATCGTGCTCCCGGGGGCGATCTCCGTGTTCAACCTGCTGGTGATGAAGGCGTTCTTCGAGAACCTGCCCAAGGAGCTCGAAGAGGCCGCGCAGATCGACGGCCTCGGCTGGTACGGCATCTTCGGCAAGATCGTGCTGCCGCTGTCGAAGGCCGTGATCGCCACGATGGTGCTGTTCTACTCGGTCGCGTTCTGGAACGACTGGTTCGCCGCGTTCCTGTACCTCGACAAGAGCGAGCTGTTCCCGATCACGCTGTTCCTGCGCAACATGATCGCGGGCGCGTCGTCGACGGCGTCCGAGGGGGCCGCGGCGGCGGGCTCGACGACCGCTAGTGTCGCGGCGAACATCCAAGCGGTGACGATGATCCTCACGATCATCCCGATCCTGACGATCTACCCCTTCGTCCAGCGGTACTTCGTGTCGGGCGTCATGCTCGGATCGGTCAAGGGCTAACGGACGCAAGGGAAGGGGCGACAGCATGAGCACGCAGCAGCACGCGGGGGAGATCGGGCCGGGGGTCCTCTCCCGGTTCACCGCCGCGGTCTACCGGCACCTGGTCCTCGGGGTGTTCCTCGCGGCCGCGGGGGCGCCGACGCTGCTGGCGTGGATGCTGCTCGCCCCTGTCCCGGGCAACGCGGTCTGGTTCGTCGCGGCGCTCCTCCCGGCGGCGCCCGCGCTCTCGGCGGCGCTGTACGCGCACCGGGCCTGGGCGAAGGAACCGGACCTGAGCCCGGCCCGCCCGCTCTTCCGGGGCCTGCGCCTGAACCTGCGGGACACGCTCGCGTGGTGGGTGCCGGTGCTGGCGCTCGCCACGGTGCTCGCGGTGAACGTGCTCTTCGCGGGCCAGGTCGCCGGCGGTGCGGTCCTGCGCCCGATGTGCGCGGTGCTCCTCGTCGTGCTCGCCGTCTACTCGGGCCACCTGCTCACGGTGTCCTCGTTCTTCTCGTTCCGGTTCCGGGACGTGCTGCGGGTGGCGGCCGCGGAGTTCTTCCTCGCCTGGAAGTCCTCCCTCGGCATCCTCCTGCTCCTCGCTGTCGCCGTGGGCGCCGTGTTCATGAGCTCGGAGGCGGTGCTGCTCCTGCTCGCGTGGGCGTTCGCCGCGATGCTGTGGCTCGTGGCGCGGCCCGTCATCGCCGACATCACGAAGCGCTTCACCGCCGAGCCCTGATCCGTACGACTAGCCGCGCGGCTCCTTGACCAGTTCGAGGAGGTGCGCGGCGGGGGAGTCGGGCCGGTTCCGCCCGGCCGACACCGCCGAGACCGTCCACTCAGGCGCGTCCTCGGCCGCGATCGGCAGCGCCCGCAATCCTTCCGCCTGCGGCTTGGCCGCCACATGGCGCGGCACCACCGCGACCCCCAGCCCCCGGCAGACCAGGTCCAGCAGCGTGTGGACGTCGTTGACGGTGCACCGCACGCGCCGGTGCACCCCGCGCGCGGCGAACGCCGCGTCGTTCAAAGTCCTGACGCCCCACGACGGCCCGAAGTCGATGAACGCCTCGTCCGCCAGCGCCTCCCACCGCAGCGAGGCCTTCCCGGCGAGCGGATGGTCCTGCGGCAGCAGCGCCAGCAGCGGCTCGCGGCCGATCTCCAAACGCGGCAGGCCGCTCAAGTGCCGGTCGGTCGCCACGAACGCGACGTCCAGCTCCCCGGCGCGCAGCAGCCCCAGCAGGTCGTGGGAACCCGACTGCACGAAATGCGTCTCGACCCGCGGGTGCCTGCGGTGGAACCGGTCCAGGAGCGAGGCGATGTCGACCAGCCCGAGGCACTGCTCGGCGCCGATCCGCAGCGTCCCGGCGAGGTCCCGGCTGGCCTTGACGACCGCGTCGCGCGCCCCGGCCGCCTGCTCCAGCATCGCCCGCGCGTACGGCAGCAGCGCGAACCCGGCCTCGGTCGGCTCGACCCGCCGGGTGGTCCGGATGAACAGGCTCGTGCCCAGCTCCTCCTCGAGCCCGCGGATCGCCGCCGACAGGCCCGACTGCGAGATCCCGGTAAGCTCGGCGGCGCGAGTGAAGTGCCTCTCATCGGCGAGCGCGACGAGGTACTCCATCTGCCGCAGATCCATGAACGATGCCCCGTGCTTCTCAATCCCATGATGACGAGTTGTTGGACTTCTAGATTACCGGTACATAGCATCTACCCGGCGGGCCCGCCAGGGGCGCCGCGTTCCCAGCTCCGGCGAGGAGAGACCGTTGAAGACCTTCACCATGCCAGGCACCGACATCACCGCACCGAACGTGGTGCTCGGCCTGATGCGCATCCAGGAGAAGACCGACGAGGAGGTGCGCACCCTCCTCAAGACCGCCACCGACTCAGGGATCACGTTCCTGGACCACGCGGACCTGTACGGCTCTAGCCGCCACGGCTGCGAGCGGCGCTTCGCCGAGGCCATGAAGCTGACGCCGTCCGAGCGCGAGCGCCTGGTCATCCAGACCAAGACCGGCATCATGCACCCCGGCCCGTACTTCGACTTCTCGTACGAGCACATCACCGAGTCCGTCGACGAGTCGCTGGCCGCGCTCGACACCGACTACCTCGACATCCTCCTGCTGCACCGCCCCGACGCGCTGGTCGAGCCCGAAGAGGTCGCCCGCGCGTTCGACGACCTGCACGCCGCCGGCAAGGTGCGCGCGTTCGGCGTCTCGAACCACACCGCCCGCCAGTTGGACCTGCTGCGCAAGTACGTGAACCAGCCGCTCGTCGCCAACCAGGTGCAGCTGTCGATCACCCACGCGCCCTTGATCGCCCAGGGCATCGCCGCGAACATGCAGGGCCTCGACCAGTCCCTCGTCCGCGACGACGGCATCGTCGACTACTGCCGCCTCCACGGCATCACGATCCAGGCGTGGTCGCCGTTCCAGGCCGGGTTCTTCGACGGCCCGTTCCTCGGCTCCGAGCGCTACCCGGAGCTGAACGCCGTGATCGACCGGCTCGCCGCCGAGTACGACGTGCCGCCCATCGCTATCGCCGTCGCCTGGATCACCCGCCACCCGGCGCAGATGCAGGTCGTCATCGGCACCACCAACCCCGAGCGCGTGGCCGCCTCGGCCCAGGGCTCGGACCTCCCGCTGACCCGCCCGGAATGGTACGAACTGGTCCGCGCGGCGGGCTACACCGTGCCCTAATTCGTCCATTTCGGATTAGCGAGTGATTTGTACACTGGGCGGGTTTCGGTGACCCGCCCAGGACAAGGACCCCCATGACCGCACCAGTGCCCGGCCCGGGGGCGCTCGTCTCGTACATCCGCACCGGCAGCCGCGAGGACCGCACCGCCTACCGCGAGCTCCCGGAGAAGGAGCGGCTGGCGTACCACGCGACCGTGGTCCGGGTCTTCGAGACCGCCCTCGCGCACCACTGCGGCCTCTTCCCCTCACGGGAAGAGGTGTACGGGCTCATCGAACGGGTCGGCGAGCGCCACCCCCAGTACGCGGGCGGCACCCGGCGCGTCATCCTCTCCCTTGTAGAGGGTTCATCGAGCGGCGGCATGAGCGTGCGACAAGTACTCACCGCCCAGCACCTCGTCATCCGCGAAGTCGCCAAACTCCACCCGGACTTCCTCGAAGCGGCCGAATCCATCGTCGAACCCGGCACCGAGTTCACCGGCACGGACCGCCAGCACGCCGTCTCCGTCACCCTCCGCCTCGACGGCGTCCTCCACGAGCTCGAACTCCACCGCGGCGCCGAACGCCTGGGCGTCAAGACCCTCGCCACCAGCCTCATCCGCGCCTGGGTCGAAGCCGAGAAGCAGCGCTGGGTCCGCGCCAAGGAACTCGGGCGCCACGACGACTTCCCCCAGATCGGCTCCGGCAAAGGCGGCGGCGACGCCCACCGCCACGAGGCCTACTCCACCGGCAGCCTCTGCCGCGCCACAGTGGACCGCTACGGGCGGCTGCGCGCCTTCACCTTCATGCGCACCGCCCTCTTCGACGACGGCCGCCCCGCCCTCGCCGCCCAGATCAGCGAAGCCGTCACCAAAGCCCAAGCGGGCCGCAAAGCCTCACTCTGACTGCCGCTTCCCCCCGATCGCGTCGGCGACCTCGTCGAGTCGCGCCTCTCGGGAGGCCTTGACCAGGACGACGTCGCCGGGGGCAAGGCGTCCGCGAAGCCAGTCGATCGCCGCCGCGTTGTCGGCCAACGCGATCGCCTTCGCGCCCGCCCCTGCGGCGATGCGTTGCGCGGTATCGCCGACCGCTACGACCACGTCCGCTCGCGCCGCCGCGTACCGGCCGATCGCGACGTGCTCGGCCTCGCTTGCCTCCCCGAGTTCGGCCATGTCGCCGAGGACCGCGATGCGCCGCCCGCCTTCGACCGCCGCGAGCGCGTCCAGCGCTGCGCGCGCCGAGTCCGGGTTCGCGTTGTACGAGTCGTTGAGCAGCGTGATGCCGCTCGGCAGCTCCCGCAATTCCATGCGCCACTTCGAAAGCGCGGCACCCTCAAGCGCCTTGGCGGCCACATCGACCGGAACGCCCGCTGCCAGACCCGCCGCAGCGGCCGCCGCCGCGTTGCACGCCTGGTGCGCCCCGATGACCGGCAGCGCGACCCGCACCTCGCCTTCCGTGGTCCGCAGCGTGAAACTCGGTCGACTGCGCCGGTCCAGCTCCAGGTCGACCACCCGCACATCGGCGCCTTCGGCGCGACCGAACGTCAGCACCGGGCCGTCAGTGAGCGCGCACATCGCCGCCACAGCGGGATCGTCGGCGTTGAGGACCGCCGTCCCGCCGGTCGCCAAGCCCCGCACCAGCTCACCTTTCGCCTGGCCGATCGCCTCGCGCGTCCCGAAATAGCTCAAATGCGCCTGGCCGACGTTGAGGACCACCGCGACATCGGGCGGGACGAGCCTTGCGAGCGCCGCGATGTCGCCGACTCGGCGCGCCCCCATCTCCAAAGCGAGGCAACGGGTCCCGGTATCGGCCCGCAGCATGGTGACCGGCACGCCCAGCTCGTTGTTCATCGACCCGGCCGTGGCGATCGTCGGCGCGCTGCTCGCGAGCACGGCCCCGACCAGGTCCTTCGTGCTCGTCTTTCCCTGCGAACCGGTGACACCGACGACCGTGAGCCCGTTGCGCAACCGCGCGACGACATGCGCGGCAAGGGCCTGCAGCGCCGCCTGCGCATCCGGGACGACGACCGTGGGCAGTTTCGTGGGCCGTGAGCCGAGCACGGCCACGGCCCCCGCGTTCCCGGCCTGCTCGGCGTAGTCGTGGCCGTCGGCGTGCTCGCCGTCGAATGCGACGAAGAGCCCGCCCGGCTCGGCCAGGCGCCCGTCGAGCACGGCCGGGGCGGTCACCTGGACGTCCTCGCCGGTGACCATGCCGCCAGTGATCGCGGCGATCTCGCGGAGGCTGAGCGGGATCATGCGCGCCCGCCTTGGGTGTTTCGGTTCATGCGGCCCAGTGAAGCCGGACCGGCCTATCGCGGGCGTATCGAAAACCCCATACGCTCCGGTAACGCCGCGTCCCTTTGACTTTCGGCATGCTCAGAAGAGAACCGGTCGGCATCACGGTCTACGGGTGCGGCGAGGACGAAGCGGCGCTGTTCCGCGAGATGGCGCCGACCTTCGGTGTCGTCCCCACAGTCACCGGCGCGGCGCTCGACGAGTCGAACGCCGACCTCGCGGCGGGGAACCGGTGCGTCAGCATCGGCCACAAGACCCGCGTCACCGGGGCCGCGCTGCGCGCGCTCGCCCGCGCGGGCGTCGCGTACGTCTCGACCAGGAGTATCGGCTACAACCACATCAGCGTCCAGTACGCGCGGAGCCTGGGCATCGAGGTCGGCAACACCGCGTACTCCCCGGACAGCGTCGCCGACTACACGCTGATGCTCATGCTGATGGCCGTGCGGCACGCGAAATCGACGGTCCTGCGCGCCGAAGTCCACGACTTCCGGCTCCACGAGTCGCGCGGGAAAGAGCTGCGGGACTTGACGATCGGCGTGGTCGGCACCGGCCGCATCGGTGCGGCGGTCATCGCCCGCCTCGGCGGCTTCGGCTGCCGCGTCCTCGCCCACGACAACACCCCCAAGACCGATGCCGAGTACGTGCCGCTCGATGACCTGTTGCATCACAGCGACATCGTCACCCTCCACACGCCACTGAACGCGGGTACGCACCACCTCCTCGACCGCCAGCGCCTCTCGCGGATGCGGCGCGGTGCGTACGTGATCAACACCGGGCGCGGGGCGCTCATCGACACGGAAGCCCTGGTCTCGGCCCTGGAGGGCGGCAGGCTCGGCGGCGCGGCCCTGGACGTGCTCGAAGGCGAGGAGGGCGTGTTCTACACCGCCCACCGCGCCCCGGTCGACAGCAAGCCGCTGCTTCGCCTCCAGCAACTGCCCAATGTGCTCATCAGCCCGCACACCGCGTTCTACACCGACCACGCGCTGAGCGACACCGTCGAGAACTCCATTGTGAACTGCCTGAATTTCGAGGAGAGGAACCAGCATGGCTAAATTGAAGGTGGGCATCGTCTTCGGCGGCTGCTCCGAGGAGCACCCCGTCTCGGTCAAGTCGGCCCGGGAGGTCGCGGCCAGCCTCGACCCCGCCAAGTACGAGCCGTACTACATCGGGATCACCGAGGACGGTGCGTGGCGGCTCTGCGACGGCCCCGGCCCGGGCTGGGAGGACGGCCGCCCGGCGGTCATCTCGCCCGATCGCAGCCGCCCCGGCCTGCTCGTCCTCGACGAGCGCGAGACGATTCGCCTCGACGTCGTGGTGCCCGTGCTCCACGGGAAACTGGGGGAGGACGGCGCGATCCAGGGCCTCCTCGAGCTCTCCGGCATCCCGTACGCGGGCTGCGACGTCCAGAGTTCGGCGCTGTGCATGGACAAGACCCTCACCTACCTGGTCGTCCGCGACGCCGGGATCGCCGTGCCCGCCTTCTGGACCCTCGGCCCCGACGAGAAACCCGACGAGCCGCTGCCGTACCCGGTCTTCGTCAAGCCCGCCCGCTCCGGCTCCTCGTTCGGCGTCACCAAGGTGACCCGCGAGGAGGACCTGCAGGAGGCGATCGCGACCGCCCGACAGTACGACGCGAAGGTCCTCATCGAGGCGGCCGTCGACGGCAGCGAGATCGGCTGCGCCGTCCTCGGCAACGGCGAGCTGTTCGCCGGGGAGGTCGACCGCGTCGCACTCTCCCACGGCTTCTTCCGCATCCACCAGGAGGACCAGCCCGAGACCGGCTCCGAGAACGCCCGGTTCATCGTCCCCGCCGACATCCCCTCCGACTCGCGCGCGCTCGTCCGCGAGACCGCGAAAGCGGTCTACCGCGCCCTCGGCTGCCGGGGCCTGGCGCGCGTCGACCTCTTCCTCAAAGCGGACGGCACCGTCGTCCTGAACGAAGTGAACACCATGCCCGGCTTGACCTCCTACAGCCGCTATCCGAGAATGATGGCGGCCTCGGGGCTGCCGCTCGCCGAGGTGTTCGACCGGATGGTCGCGCTGGCGCTGGAGGGAACGGCCGTTGCGGGATGACTTCGCCTATGTGGACGAACTGGTGCCCGGCATCCGCTGGGACGCGAAGTACGCCACCGCCGACAACTTCACCGGCGCCCCGGTCGACGGCTACCTGACCGGCCGCGTCGTCGGCACGCGTGCGCTCTGCGCGGCACTCCTTGCGGCGCAGCAGAAGGCCGAGGCGGTCGGCTTCGGCCTCCTCGTGTGGGACGCCTACCGCCCGCAGCG
Organism: Glycomyces sp. NPDC050141; assembly: GCF_055586545.1. Taxonomy (NCBI): domain Bacteria; kingdom Bacillati; phylum Actinomycetota; class Actinomycetes; order Glycomycetales; family Glycomycetaceae; genus Glycomyces; species Glycomyces sp. NPDC050141. The sequence continues at coordinate 27,892 of NZ_JBVJHZ010000037.1, forward strand.
CGCCGTGGACCGCTTCCGGCAGTGGTCCGAGGAGCCCGAGGACGGCCGCACGAAGGCCCGGCACTACCCGAACATCGACAAGACCGAGATGTTCGCGAAGGGCTACGTGATCGCCAAGTCGGGCCATTCCCGGGGCGGCACCGTGGACCTGACCCTCTGCGACCCGGCCACGGGCGCACCGGTCCCTATGGGTGGCGGCTACGACCTCATGGACGAGGTCTCCCACCACGGCGCCGCAGGCGTCTCCGAAGCCGAAACGCGCAGCCGCGCACTCCTGAGATCCATCATGGAGTCGTGCGGTTTCCGCCCGTACCAGTACGAGTGGTGGCACTACACGCTCAAGGACGAGCCCTACCCGGACACCTACTTCGACTTCCCGGTCGCCTAGGGAGGGCACTAGGGCGTGCCCCTTCCCACCCGCATCCACCTCCGACCAACCGAAGAAATGAGACGACTCTCCCACACGGGTCCGACACTCCACTCTTTTCGCAGGTCAGGCGGCTGGCAGGCGGACCTCGACTCTTAGGCCGCCCTCGGGGCGGGCCGTCAGCGTGAGCCGGCCGTCGTGGGCGCGCACGATGTTGGCGACGATCGCCAGGCCGAGCCCGACGCCCGCGTGGTCGCTGCGCAGGCGCCGCGTCCCGCGCTGGAACGGCTCGGTCAACGTCGCGACCAGGTGCGGCGTGAGCTCGGCCCCGGTGTTCTCGACCGTGAGGACCGCGGCATCGGGGCCCGCCGCGGTCTCGATCCACACCGCACCGTCCACATCGGTGTTGTGCACGATCGCGTTGTGCAGCAGGTTCACCGCCACCTGCTGCAGCAGCGCCGGAGAGCCCGACGCAGTGGCGACCCCGCCCGACACGCGGACGTCGACCCCGCACTGCTCCGCGAGGGGAAGCAGCGTCTCGGCGGCCTCCTCGGCGACGAGTGACAGGTCGACCGGCTCGCGCGTGAACGCGCGCTGGCCGCTGCGGCTGAGCAGGAGCAGCGCCTCGGTGAGGTCGATCGCCCTGGCGTTCACGAAGTGCAGCCGTTCGATGAGCTCTTCGGACCCCGGCGCGGGGTCGCGCCCGGCCACTTCGAGGAGCGTCTGCATCGTCGCCAGCGGGGTGCGCAGCTCGTGGGAGGCGTTGGCGGCGAACCGCTGGTGCTCGCCCACGTGCGCCTCGATCTGCTCGAGCATCGAGTCGAACGCGTCGGCCAGCTCGCGGAACTCGTCGCGGCGGCCGGGCATCCGGATGCGGTGCGCGAGCGAGCCGTTCGCGGCGATCCGGGTCCCGGCGGCGATCTGGTTGAGCGGCTTGAGCATCCGGCCGGCGAGGAACCACCCGCCCGCGAGGCCGAACACCAGCAGGAACCCCAGCAGCATCGCCGCTTTGGGGAAGAACGCCCGCCATAGGTCGTACCGGCCCGGGATGAACATCCCGGGGCAGAGCCGCTCAGGGCACTCGCCCCGGACGGTGACCGCCTCGGCGGGCACGTACCGCAGCAGGAACAGCCACACGACCGCGAGCAGCAGCACCCCGGCGAGCACGAGGAACGCGGCGTAGCTGGCGGTGAGTCTGAGCCGGACGCTCGGACCGGGCCGCCTATCCACGCGCGACCTCGATCCGGTACCCGACACCAGGCACCGTGGTGATCACCCACGGCTCGCCGAGGCGCTTGCGCAGCGCCGAGACCGTGATGCGCACCGCGTTCGTGAACGGGTCGGCGTTCTCGTCCCACGCCCGCTCCAGCAGGTCCTCGGCGCTCACCACCCCGCCCTCGGCCGCGACCAGCACCTCCAGCACCGCGAACTGCTTCCGGGTGAGCGCCACGTACCGGCCGTCCCGGAAGACCTCCCGCCGGAACGGGTCGAGCCGCAGCCCCGCGATCTCCCGCACGGGCGGCCGGTGGTGCGCGCGCCTGCGGTCGAGCGCCCTGAGCCGGAGCACCAGTTCCTTGAGCGCGAACGGCTTCGTCAGGTAGTCGTCCGCGCCCAGCTCGAACCCGGACGCCTTGTCGTCCAACCGGTCGGCGGCAGTGAGCATCAGGATCGGCATGCCCGTACCTGAAGCGACGATGTGCTCGGCGACCTCGTCGCCCGAAGGCCCGGGGATGTCGCGGTCGAGCACCGCGATGTCGTAGGCGTTCACGCCCAGCAGCTCCAGGGCGGTGTCGCCGTCGCCCGCGATGTCGGCGGCGATGGCCTCCAACCGGAGCCCGTCGCGGATGGCCTCGGCCAGATAGGGTTCGTCCTCGACGATCAGCACGCGCATAGTGCCCACGATGCTACGGACCCGGACCTATCGTCGGCATATCGAAAACCGCTAACCCCCGGACAACACCGCCCCGCCTGTACTGGGCGCATGTCCTACAGCGTCTCCGCCCGCACCGTGACCCGCCGCCTCCGCCGCGGCCTCGCCGCCAGCGCGCTGGCCCTCCTCGCGGCGCTCGCGCGGGCCCTCGGCTACCGGCTCCTGCGCATCCGCGACAGGGGCGCGCTCGGCGTCGCCGACGGCGCGGTCCCGTACCGGACCACGGTCTTCGACGACTCGGTCGCGGGCGTCGCCAACCTCGACCCGGCACTCCTCGCCGCGCTGCGGCTGGCCGCTGCCGACGCCGAGCGCGAGGGCGTCCGCTTCGTCGTCAACAGCGGCTGGCGCTCGCCGGAGTACCAGCGCCAGCTGCGCCGCGAGGCGGTCGCCGAGTACGGCTCGGAGGAGGCCGCGTCGCGCTGGGTGTCCACTCCGGAGACTTCGGCGCACGTGGCCGGGCACGCGGTCGACGTGGGCCCGCCTGCCGCGGCCGCCTGGCTGTCGGAACACGGTGCCGCCTACGGGCTCTGCCGGATCTACCGCAACGAGCCGTGGCACTTCGAGCTGCGTCCTGAAGCGATCGAGCACGGCCCGCCTCCCATGTACGCCAACCCTTCTGAAGATCCGCGAACGCAGCGGCGGCCGGTCTGACCCGGCCGGTTCGGGGCTCCGCCGGGTTTACACGGCCTCAGTAATATGTTACTTACTACTGAGTGATATATCACGTGTCACATACTACCGGCTCGTGAACCACCCACTCGAAAGGCCGCCCCGTGCAGCGACACCCCGCAAACCCCGGCAAGGAGCGTGGAAAATGAAGGCGCTCAAGACCAGCCACGGACGGGCGGCCATCGCCGCCCTCGCCCTCGCCGCCGTCCTCATCGGATCGAGCCCGGCGCTCGCCGCCGAAACCGAGATACCCGTGGCCCCCGACGGCCGCGTCACCACCGACCCCGCCTACGACGGCCCCCAGATCACCGAAGTCCGCGTCATCAACGAAGGCAAATTCCTCGAGGTCTACTGGGACCGCTACGTCGACGAGACCGCCGCCGTCAGCCCCGCCAACCTCACCCTCCACAACGGTGCCGACACCATCCAGCTCCAGGCCAAACCCGCCACCGGCCCCACCGACACCATCTTCTTCGACAAGGACAACAAGCAGATCGCGGCCACCGCCGCCAACAGCATGGCCCGCCTCCCCGACGACCTCCACCTCTCCAGCGTCGCCTACACCGGCGCCATCGACCCCGACCAGCCGCTCACCCTCACCGTCACCGGCGCGAACATCCAAGACGCCCAAGGCAAACCCGCCAAAGACGCCGCCTACACCGGCGTCCCGGTCCTCGACTACTACACCCAGACTGTCACCACCGCCGCCGGCATCACCGTCAAAGCCGGACCCCGCGTCGACCCCGCCACCCTCGACCTCGCCGCCGCCCAAGTCGACGTCCAGCTCGGCCGCGACGACAACGGCATCGCCGACACCATGGCCGACTACGGCTGCTCCCTCGCCGTCTACGCCGCCCGCGAGAACGCCTACCTCGTCCCCGAACACCGCGGCGGCTACGACCCCGAGATGTACGACGTCGAAGGCTACGGCGGCAGCGAGTGGAACGGCTGCGTCTCCTCCATCTCCGAACGGAACGTCCTGCGCACCAGAGGAAACGAGAACGACTTCCTCAACACCCGCTACACCAACGAGAACATCCTGATCCACGAGTTCGGCCACGCCGTCCGCCTCGTCGGCATCGAGACCCAAGCAGACAAGGCCCTCTCCGACGAGCTCTACGCCGTCTACGAGAACGCCTACAACACCGGCCGCTGGCCCAACACCTACGCCATCGGCAACATCGACGAGTACTTCGCCACCCTCTCGAGCATCTGGTTCGACAACATGGCCGAGAAACCCGACTGGACCGACGGCGTGCGCAGCCCCATCAACACCAGGGCCGAACTCCAGGCGTACGACCCCGAGGCCTACGAGTTCTTCGCCAAGGTCTACCCCTCCGACCTGACCCTGCCGTCCCCATGGGATATCCCCGGCCCCGACGTCTACCACGGCGACTACACCCAGGAACCCCAGCTTCCCGCACGCGAACCGGCCGAGGACGTCGACTTCGGCGCCGACGGCTTCCGCATCATCACCGACAGCCTCGGCACCGAGTTCCAGATCGACCAGTACGCAGGCGACCCCGACCACCCCGAACGCGACATGGTCGTCTGGGCCAAATGGGGCGGCGGCGTCTGGGACCTCGACTACGCGAACGGCCGCTACACCGTCAACGCCGCCGACGGCAGCGGCGTCCTCACCGCACTCTCCGACACCGAAGTCGCCTACGCCGGGCTCGCACCCGACCCGGACGACCCCGCCCAGCAATGGGTCTTCGTCCCGGCCACCGCAACCGCGACCAACCTCTACGACGGCACCCTCGTCAACGCCGCCAACGGCCGCGCGCTGGCCCTCGACGGCCGCACCGAATCCGGCACCTCACTGATCCTCGCCGAACCCGGTCTGGGCACGCGCTGGCTCCTCGAGGACACCACCCGCACGGCGGCCCAGGGCACGGCCGCCTACCTCGTCCCCGAGGCCGACACGACCGCGCCCGAACTCGCGTACACCTGGAACCGGAACCGCCTCACGCTCGAAGCCAGCGACTTCGGCTCCGGCGTCGCGCTCATCGAGTACCGCGTCAACGGCGGCGCCTGGAAGACCTACTCGGGCGAGATCCGGGTCCGCCCTTACGACACCGTCGAAGTCCGCGCAACCGACAACGCGGGCAACACATCCGACATCGTCACCGTGAAACGCGGGCACTAGCGTTCGGGTCGGTTGTCGTACCTGTCTGGGATGCTCAAGCCATGGAGATGGCATTGCAGCTCACGATCGACTGTTCCGACCCGCAGCGCATGGTGGCCTTCTGGGTGGAGGCCCTGGGCTACGCGCCCGAGCCTCCGCCCGAAGGCCACGCCACCTGGCGCGCCTACTGGTCCTCCGTGGGCGTACCCGACGAGGAGCTGCCGCCCAGCGCGGGGGACATGGCGGAGTCGATCATCGACCCGGCCGGTCACGGCCCGAGAGTGTGGTTCCAGCATGTCCCGGAGTCGAAGACCCTCAAGAACCGCTGGCACTTCGACCTGAAGGTCGGCGGCGGACGCGGCGTCCCGTTCGACGTCCGCAAGGAACGGGTCACGGCCACGGTGGAACGGCTCGTCAAGGCCGGAGCCGCCTTGCAGCGCATCAACGACGACCCGGACTCGGGCCACTACGCCGCCGCCATGCAGGACCCCGAAGGCAACGAGTTCGACATCGTCTAACGCCCGAGAAACTCGATTGCCGCTCCGGCGAGGCCGGGCAACACTGGGCTGCAGACGAGAGGGGTTCGGCGACGATGGAGACTGCAGCACGAGAACGGGCGGCCGCCGCCGCGAAGTCGGTCGCCGAGGCCCAGGGGCTCCGCGCCGACGAGGCGATCGTCCTGAACGACTCCAACAAGCTCACGCTGCGGCTCCTGCCCTGCGACGCGGTCGCCCGGGTCGCGCCTCCCGAGCACCAGGCCGCGCAGTTCGAGATCGACGTCGCCCAGAAGCTCGCCGAGGTCGGCGGCCCGGTCGCGGCCCTCGATCCCCGAGTCGAACCGCGCGTCCACACCGGCGGCGGCTTCAACCTCACCTACTGGACCTACTACGAGCCCGCCTCGGGGGAGCTCCCGCCGGCCGAGTACGCCCGCGCGCTAGAAGACCTCCACGCCGGGATGCGGGCCCTCGACATCGCGGCACCCCATTTCACCGACAGAGTCGACGAGGCCCTACAGATCCTCGCCGACCACGAGGTCAGCCCCGACCTCCCCGAGCCGGAACGCGAACTGCTCACCGACACCCTCGAGCGCCTGCGCAGGAAGACCAGCGGCGGCAAAGACCAACTGCTGCACGGCGAACCGCACCCCGGCAACCTCCTCGCCACGAAGCACGGGCCGCTGTTCATCGACTTCGAGACCTGCTGCCGAGGCCCTATCGAATTCGACCTCGCCCACGCCCCCGACGCCCTCGCCGAGCACTACCCGGGCGCCGACCAGGACCTCCTGCGCGACTGCCGCATGCTCATGCTCGCAATGGTCACCACCTGGCGCTGGGACCGGGAAGACCAGCTTCCCAACGGCCGCCAACGCGGAGCCGAATGGCTCGACCAACTCCGGACCGCACTCGCCGCAGGCTGAGTCCTGGTCCCGTACACCCGGCGTCGTACGCCGACGCAACGCTAACCCCTGGGGGGTATGTAAAACCGCCGACATCCGATCGACGCCAGCGCCCCGATCGCAGGGCAGGCTTGGGAATCCGCCCGAAACCATCTGGGCGGTAACGCGATCGGAACGGAGCCTCATGGTCCTCATAGCCGGCGCCACGGGCCACCGACCACGCAGCCCTGTTCCCGAACGGAGAGTCCTGACCCGTGCAACCGCTCGACAGCACCGACCCGAAGCAGTTCATCGCCGACTTCTACACCTCGCTCACCCATGAGCTGACCAGCAGCGACGAGGACGCGGCATCGATCATCGACCGCTACCACACCGTGGAAATCGTCCAAGTCGCCGATGGGCACCGCATCGGCCGGCAACAGCTCATCGACCACACCCGGCCGGTCCGCAAGAACCGGCCGACGATCCGCATGGAAGTGCACGAAGCCGTCGCCGAAGGCGACCGCATCGCCGCCCGCTACACCCTGCACTCCTCCCAGCGCGGCAAGGACCTCGCCACCGACGTCCACTTCTTCGGTCGTTTCACCGCCGACGGCCGCATGCGTGAAGCGCACATGCTCACCCGCGCGATCGCCCCGGACGGCCAGGCGTAGCCGACCGCTCGGACCGCGCGGGGCTGTAGTCAGCGCCCCAGTCTGTGGCTGATGAGGGCGAGGTTCTGGATCGTGGCGAGGCCGCACTGGGCGGCGTCGTTGGTGGAGAGGGTCCGGGATTCGTCCACTGGGGACATAACGTGGGGCGGGAGGATGCGGACCGCTTGGAACGCCTCCTCTCCCATGAACTCGCCCCCGGCGAAGTAGGCCCGCCAGGCGTGGTCGGCGAGGGCGTCGTCGCCGGTTCGGTTGGCGGCGTAAGCGGTGAGGCGGGAATGGGCTTGCTCGAGGTGGATGCCCGAGGGCGCTTCTCCGAGTTCGGCCTGCTGGACTTCCGGTGAGGCGAGGTACAGGCGGCAGTACTGGAGCCACGCCTCGCGGAAGCCGGGGGCGTCGAGCTGGCCGGCGTCGATGAGGGCGACGAGTTCGCTGCAGACCTCGACCAGGCCGAACACGGCCGAGAGATGGGAGACGTTGACGCGGTCGCGGTTCGTGTCGAAGCGGCCGGTGTCGAGGTCGTAGAGGGCTTCGCCCGTGAAGAAGCCACGGGGGAGCGCGCCGATGTCGCGCATCGTCCCGATAAGACGGTCGCGCGAGTGCTCGCTGCCGGTGATCTCCCAGTCCGCCAGCCAGGTCGCGGCCAGCGCGCTCCAGTCGGTGCCGAGGCCCACGGCGAGCGCGCGGCGCTCGGGCTTGTAGGTGGCGGCGTCGGCGCGGACCTTGCGGGTGGGGTCGAGGGCGAGGAACGTGGCGTCGGAGTCGCGCAGCTCCAGCATCAGGTCGCGGGTGTGCTCGTCGCCGGTGAGGAAGTAGTGGCAGCGGCGGTAGGCGGGGGTCGAGATGCGCAGTTGTTTTGCGCTGCAACCCCAGTGCTGCACGTTGTGGCGGGTGCCGAGGCCCTGCCAGGGGCCGGAATGGTAGACGTCCACGTCCCCGGTGTGGCGGGTCATGCGCTCGGCGAGGCGGAAGACGTCGGCTCTGCCGGTGCGCAGGAAGGAGGTCCAGAGCCACAGGTCCGGGGAGAGTTCGGAGTTGTCCCACGCGTAGCCGCCGATGTCGTAGCGCCAGGTGTGGCGGTCGGCATCGTAGGCGTGCATGACGTCGCCGAAGTTCCAGAACCCGTACCAGGAGCGCTGGTCGACTTGGCCCGCATAGAAGTCGAGGAGGAAGTCGAGCCGGTCTTCGAGGGCGGCGCGGCGAGGGTCGGTGCGGTCGGGGAGGTCCCAGTCGCCGAGGACGCGGGCAGCGTGCAGTGCCTCGGGGGTGGGCACGAGCTGCGGCCGGAGCGCGGTGCCGCGCGCGATGCGGGCGAGGTCTCCGACGGGAGGCGTTGCGGCGAAAGGGGTCACGGTGAGCTCGTGGGTGCGGCCGATGCCTTGGGCGGTGCCGAAGCCGGGTTCGTAGTCCTCGTAGGTGATCTCGAGGGCGTCGAGCTGGTCGGCGAAGTCCGCCTGGCCGAGGCCGTCGTGGTAGAACCGCAGGTCCATCGGGGCGGCATCGGGCGACCACAGCCAGGTCGTGAGCGTGGCGGCATCGGTGTCCGCCGCGCGGATGTCGAGGCCCGTGGGGTGGGACTGCCAGAAGCCGGTGAGGCCTACCGCGAGTCCGCCGGAAGGGTCGCCGATGTACGCGAGGCCGTCGGATCGGGTGCCTTGGGTGATATCGATCCACGGCCGGTCGGCGGTGGTTCGCTTGTGGAGGGTAAAGCCGTTGGCGTTCAGTTGGCGCAGTGAGTAGTCGGCCCAGGTCGGAATCCACTTCGACAGGCGCTCGACGTCTGAGGCCCACTCGGAGGGCGGGGGCGTGGCCCTGCCGTCGAGTTGCGCGGCGCGCACTTCGGGGCCGGGGTCGCGGCGGAGTCCGGTGAGGCCCCGCACGGCTTCGCGCAGGAACCCGCCGTCGGCTCCGGCGAGCCGGATGTGGCGGTCGTGCGGGGCCGCGCGGAGCGGCACGGTGAACTCGAGGCCGAGCGAGGTGAGGAAGTCGTGCTCGGGGTCGCCGTCCCAGACGAATGAGTGCACGAGCCGGAACGTGGCCGCCCCGGCGGCGAAGATCAGGCGCACGGTGAACGGCAGCCATTCGCGGCCGTCGCAGTCGCGGTGGGTACCGGTGAGCCGGACGACGGCGCGCAGCGGCCCGGCCTGTTCGAGGGTGCAGGTGGTGACGTTGCCGATGGCGTGGGTCCGGTCGTGCGCGGCGGGCTCGGGACGGGCTTGGCGGCTGGAGACGAGTCGGCCCGAGGAGGCGACCTCGGTGCCTTGGATGTCGATGGAGCGGACGAGGTCCGGCCCGGTGCCGGGGATGACGACGCGGCAAGCGCCGGTGTCGATGATGAGGCCGGTGCCGGTGGGGAGGGCCGTCGCCGTCATCCGAGGTCGGGTGTGTCGCGGTTGAAGCGCCCCCGAATCAATGGTGCCCGGCGGGTGTGACACTGCCGTCGAGGCGGAGGCGGAGGCGGAGGCGGAGGCGGAGGCGGAGGCGGAGCTAGATCCGTTGGCGGCGTTGACCACTCGATAGCCGCTTGCAGGCTCGTGGTCCGCGCCCAGGGCTACTCCCGCCCACTTCACGCTGCCGTCCGGCCAGGTCGCCAGCGTCCACGTTTGCGCGGGTACCGCCGCGCCCGCGCCGTCGAGTACCGCCAATCGGGTCGGGTCGGTGACCGCTCCCGCCGCCAGCGGCACGCCGCACGTGACGCCGCCCAGTGTGAGATCGGGGGCGGCGTCGTCGAGCCAGCGCAGGGGAATGTCGACAGTGGTCACGACAGCTCCTTGACTTCCAGGTTGCGGTAGTGGGCCTTGAGCGGTGACATCTGGCGGAAGCCGATCCGACCGGCTCCCAACGGCTCTGGGTCGTGGAAGGCGAACAGCTCGAGTTCCTCGATCGCGAAGCGCACCTCGGGGCCGAGCTTGCGGACGCTGATGCGGTAGTGCCCGTCGGCGTCCTCGGGCCCCGGCAGCGGGTCGGCGCCCTGCGCGACGAGCTGGAAGCCGGGGCTCTTGCGGAGGTTGCAGGTGCGGAAGCGGCGTTCGGTCGGCCACTTGCGGCGCAGGTACGAGACGTGCAGGGTCGCGATGTCGCCTGAGTGGTACTGCGGGTAGTAGCCGGTGCGCGGCGCGAGCGACGGGTCGAAGAGGTCGCGTCCGCCGGTCCCGGTGGCGGCGAAGAAGAGCATCGCGAGGCCTTCGCCGCCCAGCGGCTTGAAGTCCCAGGAGATCTCGACGTCGGCCGGGAACACCTCCGGGCACCAGTAGGTGAAGTGGGCGTGGTCGCCGCGCCCGGCGGCGACCAGCGCGGATTCGTTCGCGGTGCTGGAGAGCACCAGGCCGCCGTCCCGGTGCGCCGCGCCGACGGGGCCTTCGGCGATCCAGCCGTCGAGGTCCGAGGGCGCGGCGAGCGGGTTGCGGTAGAGGGTCACTTGCGGACCATCTCCAGCCCTGCGGGCACGGCGTCGCTGCCGTCGCCGTCGAGGGCGAGGAGCGCTTGGGCCACGAACCGGGCGACGGCGGCGGCTCCGGCGGTCGTGTAGTGCGTGTTGTCCTTCTTGAGGTCGGCGCCGACCTCGATGCCCCGGTCGGCGGCGGCGCCGTGGACGAAGAGCGCGGCCGATTCGCCTTCGCCGAGCCAGGTGTAGAGCCAGCGCGTGAAGACGTTGAGGTCGATGACCGGGACGTCGAGTTCGTGTCCGAGGCGCCGGACCTCGGCCGGGTAGGGCCCGTGCGAGTACCGGAGGGCCCCTTCGGGAGTGAACATGCGCCGTTCGACGCTGGTGGTGAGCACGGGCTTGGCGCCGGCGGCGCGGACCTCTTCGATGAAGGCGGTGAGCCGTTCCCGGTAGCCGCCTTCGGCGGCGAGGGTCTCGGGTTCCTTCTGGTCGTTGTGGCCGAATCCGAAGACGACGGTGTCGCCTGGCTGGAGCGCGTCGGTGACGAGCTTCCAGTTGCCCTGTTCGCGGAAGCTCCGCGTGGTCGCGCCGCCGAAGGCGCGGTTGACGACGGGCTCCGAGAGGAACGCGGCGAGTTCGTCGCCCCAGCCGAGGAGCGGCAGGTCGGGGTGGCCGGAGGTCGCGCCGTCGTCGGTGGGGGCGAGGGTGGAGTCGCCTGCGAGGTGGATCATGGTCAGCCTTTCACGCTTCCGATGAGCATGCCTTTTGCGAAGTGCTTCTGGAGGAAGGGATATGCCAGGAGCACGGGGATGGTAGCGATGATGACGACGGCGAACTTGATGCCCTGGGCGGGCGGCGGCACGTCGGAGTTGAGCTCGTCGGCCGAGAGGGACGCGGCGGCGGTGACCTGCCGCAGGATCATCTGGAGCGTCCACTTGCCCGTATCGCTGAGATACAGGAGCGGCGAGAGGTAGTCGTTCCAGATGCCGACGGCGTAGAACAGCGCGAACGTCGCGAGCACGGGTTTGGAGAGCGGGACGACGACGTGCCGCAGGATCTGGAGTTCGTTGGCGCCGTCGATCTTCGCGGACTCCTCGAGCTCGCCCGGGAGCTGCTGGAAGAAGTTCTTGATGATGATGAGGCTGAACGGGTTGATCGCGGCGGGCAGGATCAGCGCCCAGTACGAGTCGAGGAGGCCCAGGTCCTTGACCACGAGGAACGTGGGGATGAGTCCGGCGCTGAAGACCATCGTGAAGACGACCAGGCTGAGGAGTGTGCGCCGCCCCGGCAGGTCCACTTTCGACAGCGGGTAGGCCGTGAGCACGGTGAGCGCGAGCTGGATCAGCGTGCCGACGACGGTGACGGCCACGGTGGTGAGGAACGCCCGCAGGATCACGTCCGAGGACAGGATCGACTCGTACGAGGTCGTCGTGAAGTCGTTGGGCCACAAGAAGAACGGCCGGGTCGTGATCTCCAGTTCGGTCGCGAGGGACCCGGCGAGCACGTACACGAACGGTAGGACCGCGAGCAGGCCGATACCGGTGAGCAGGGCGATGTTGAGGACGTCGAAGGCCCGTCCGGCGCGGGTGTTGAACCGCTTGTGGGTCGAGGCGGACATCAGAAGATCCCTTGCTGGTTGAAGCGCTTAGCGAGCCAGTTGGTGCCGAAGATGAGCACGAGGCCGACGATGGCCTTGAACAGGCCCACGGCCGTGGCGTAGCTGTACGCGCCCTGCTCGATGCCCGCGAAGTACACGTAGGTGTCGAACACGTCGGCCACGGTCCGGTTGAGGGAGTTGGACATCAGGTAGATCTGCTCGAACCCGGTGTTGAGGATCTGCCCGGTCTGGAGGATGAGCAGGACGACGATGGTGGGCATGATCGAGGGGATCGTGATGTGCCAGACCCGTTGCCAGCGCCCGGCGCCGTCGATGATCGCGGCCTCGTACTGCTCCTGGTCGACGCCTGCGAGGGCGGCGAGGAAGATGATGGTGCCCCAGCCGGTGTTCTTCCAGACCTCCTGCATGAGGATGAGCGGCCGGAACCAGTCGGGGTCGGCGAGCATGTTGGCGTCGGTGCCGGAGATCCACGAGAAGAACGTCCACAGCGGACCGGTGCCGATGGCGAACAGCAGTGCGGTGATGGAGACGACCACGGTCCACGACAGGAAGTGCGGGATGTAGACGAGGGTCTGCACGGTCCGCTTGAGCACCTGGAGCCGCAGTTCGTTCAGCAGCAGCGCGAGGACGATGGTGAGCGGGAACGCGATGAACAGGCTGAGCCCGGCGACGATGAGCGTGTTCTCCAGCAGCCGAGCGAAGTCCGGGTTGGACAGGAACTCCTGGAAGTGGGCCAGGCCGACCCATTCGCTGCCGTCGATGCCGAGGAACGGGATGTAGTTCTTGAACGCGATCCGCGCGCCCCACATGGGCCAGAACCGGAACAGCGCGAAGTACAGCAGGCCGGGCAGCATCAGGAAGAACAGCCAGCGGTAGCGCGCGATGTCGCGCACGAGGCGCTGGGGGCGGCTGCGCGTCCGCCGGGCCGCTAGGGCGGTCATGTCGGTCTCCTCGGGGGATCGGCGTGCGGGAACGGCATCGGGCGATGCCGTTCCCGCACAGGGGGAGTGCTGTTTAGAGGAGGTCGTTGACTTCCTGGATGACGTCGTCGCCGCCGCTGGAGCGCCACGTGTCGATGGCGGCCTGCAGCCCGGCCTCGTCGATCTGGCTGGCGATGTACTGGATGCGGGCGTCGGCGATGATCGTGTCGAGCTGCGCGCCGCTGGTGGTGTACGTGGGGGAGACGGTGCCTGAGGCCGGGTTGTAGACCGCGTTCGGCAGGTCTTCGGCCTGGAGGTCGAGGCGGCGCTGGTAGAGGGCCGCTTCGAACTCGGAGCCCTGCTTGATCGGGTGGGCGTTGTACCCGGCGACGTTCATGCCGAGCTGCGCCCACGCGCCGGTGACCTGGTCGGTGAAGTCCTGCTTCGCCGGGTCGAAGACGACGCCGCCGTCCTCCACGGTGTAGTTGTCGCCTTCGATGCCGTGGTTCATGAGGTTCTGCGCCTCGGTCGAGTTGAGCTCGTTGAGGGCGGTGAGGACCTGCGCGAGCTGCTCCTCGGTCTGGACGCCGGAGCGGGGGATCGCGAGGAACCCGGAGTACCCGGCGGTGGGCATCGCGTAGGTGCCGTTGGGGCCTTCGAGCTGGCCCGCGAGGGCCACGTACTGGTCGAAGCCCTCGGGGTCCTGCTCCTTGAAGAGCTTGGTGAGCTCGCCCGCGCGGGACTGGACGTCGATGATGATGCCGCCCTTGCCGTTCAGGAACGGCTCGTTCCAGGTGGCGGGGTCCATGGTGGCGTAGTCGGGGTTGACGTAGCCGTTCTGGACGAGGTCGCGCTCGTACTGGAGCGCCTGCGTCCATTCAGGGGTGGTGAAGGCCGGGACGAGTTCGCCGCCCTGGTCGCTCCAGAGGTTCCCGGACCCGTGCCACACCTCGATGGCGTCGTAGGGGCTGCCGTTGCCGATGCCGCCCCACGCGGGGTTGATCATGCCGTAGGTGTCGTTCTGGCCGTTGCCGTCCGGGTCGTCCTCGGTGAACGCGCGGGCGATCTCGTAGAGGTCCTCGGTGGTCTCGGGCAGCGCGAGGCCGAGGTTGTCCAGCCAGTCCTGGCGGATGATGACGCTGTGGCGGATGACGTCGCGGGCGCGGTAGATCCCGTAGACCTTGCCGTTGACGCTGGCGGCCTCCTGCACCTCGGGGTTGGCGGTGACGAGGTTCGGATAGTCGCCCGAGGCGAGCGGCTCGGTGAGGTCCCAGAACCCGCCGGCCTCGGCGGTCTGGACGAACGCCTGGTCCTTGCCCTGGATGACCATCACGTCGGGGATGTCGTCGCCCGCGAGGACGGTGTTGGTCTTGGCGCCGTAGTCGCTGTTGGGCACCCACTGGACGCTGAGGTCGATCCCGGCGAGGTCGCTGAGCGCCTTGTCGATCGGGTCGTCCTCCTCGGGCGGGACGGGGGAGAAGAAGGGGGCCATGATGTCGAGGGATTCGAGCGGTTCGTCGCTGCCTCCGCCGCCGTCGGAGCACGAGGTGAGGGCGAGGGCGCCGATGGCGGCCACCGCGATCGGTATGCGCTTTCTTGCGAGCTTGCGTTGCATCTCGGGGGTCCTTTCGGAAGGGGATCGCTTCGGTCGATGGGGGCGGTGCCGGTGCCGCCGTTGGGTGTCAGGCCGCGAGGTTCCGGTCGTTCGCGGCGAAGAAGGAGAGGCACAGCGCGGTGCACAGGTGCGTCCACGTGCCGATGGCGACCACCGGCACCAGGCCGGGGACGAACGCGCAGAGCGCGACCGCGAGCGCGGTGGTCGCGATGAGGAGCAGGGGCGCGCCGGGGAAGCGCATGAGGAACGTCCAGGCCAGCCGGATGCACTGGACGCGGCGCAGCTCGTAGTGGGCATCCATGTGGAGGACGAGCACGAGGTGCGCGACGCAGACGGCGGTGGCCGCCCACAGTCCGATCTGGAGCGCGCGAGGGCCGCCCGCGGTGAGGAGTCCGAAGCCGAGGCCGGTGAGTGCGGCGGCCGTCGGGGCTGCGAGGAGGTTGGCGTGGAGGAAGCCGCGGCGCCACCGGGTCGCGAAGGCGCGCACGAGGTGCTGCGAGTCGCCGCGCAGCCGGGTGCGGCTGCACGAGGCCGCCGCGGCGAGCGCGGGGGCCCAGCCGAGGACGATCCCGCCGGCGAGGGTGAAGGCGATGACCAGGAGGTTGAGCAGGCCGACGTACGCGGCCGCGTCGGCCCGGCCGTACCAGCGTTCGAGGCGCGTACCGGCCCGCTCGGTCACTGACGGCCCGCCGGGGGTGGCCCACGTCGTCATGCGCACTCCTGCCATCTACATCGATGCATGCGAACAGTTCGATTCCTCAACGCGGACTGGGGCCTTCGGTGCCGTAGCCGGGCGGCACCGTGCCCGCTGTCGATTGAAAGGATTCAACTGTGGTTGCCACCATAGTTAACGATCAATCTCCAGTCAATACCGGGACGCATTTGCTTCAAACGGCGTTCCCGAACGGGCCGATCCGGCCCCTCCGGTTGAATCGGTTCAACTCGAAGTGGAGGTCAGTATTAAGAAAATCAATCTCCAACTCTTGAAAATTAAGATCTGCACGGGTACAAATTGATATATGACAGACGAGGCAATGGACTGGCAGGAGCTGACGAACGTCACCCGGGGGCAGCGGTTCACCGTCGAACGGGTGCGGCTCGAAGCGAGCGGCATCGCGGTCGAAGGCGCGTTCGACCTGCCGCAGCTCGCGCAGCTCAGCGCCGAGGACCAGGTCTTCGTCACCGCCTTCGTGCGGTGCCACGGCTCCATCAAGGAGATGGAGCGGACCTTCGGCGTCAGCTACCCCACGATCAAATCCCGGCTCAACCGCATCGGCCAGGCCCTCGACTTCGTCGAGACCGACCCGGCGCCCTCCCGGGCCGAGGTCATCGACCGCCTCAAGCGCGGCGAGATCACCGCCGAGCAGGCACTCACCGAACTGGAGGGCCCGCCATGATCCCCCAACTCGTCACCGTGCGCGTCAAGCGCCGCGGCCGCCGCACGATCCGGCTCTGGGTCCCCGTGCTCCTCGTCGCGATCGTGCTCTCCCCGCTCCTGCTCCTCGCCCTCATCGGCGGCGTCATCGCCTGCCTGATCTTCGACATGAGAGTCCTGAAGACCTTCGCCGACGTGGGGCGCGTCATCGCCGCACTCTCCGGCACCCGCTTCGACTTCGAATACGGCCGCACCGCCGTGCGGGTAAACCTCCACTGAGACAAGGAAACCGCCATGAACGAACAGCGCAAAGCCATCCTCGACATGCTGGCCGAAGGCAGGATCACCGCCGACGAGGCCGAACGCCTCCTCGCCGCCGTCGAACCGGAGGAGGCCCCGAACCCGCTCCGCCCCAAAGGCAAAGCCAAGTACCTGCGGGTCCTCATCCAGTCCATGGACGAGGGCGAACCGACCAACGTCAACATCCGCGTCCCCATCGCCCTGCTCCGCGCCGGAGTCCGCCTCACCGCCCTCATCCCGCCGAAGGCCATCGAAGCGGCCAACACCGAGATGGCCAAGAACGGCGTCCCCTTCGACCTCGGCGCGCTCAAACCCGACGAGCTCGAAGAACTCGTCAACCACCTCGACGAGGTGACCGTCGACATCGACTCCAGCGATGCCACGGTCCGCATCTTCAGCGAATAAGCCGATGTGGCGGTTTCGCGTGGCGGCCATGGCCGTCCGGGCCCGGTGGCAGGCCGCCCCGAGGCGGTACCTGCGCCGCTGGGCCCGGCAGGCCTGACGCTGGCGCGGGTGGGGGAGAATGCTGCATGTGTTGCATGTCCGCGTGATCAGCCCCGCCGCCCGCACCGCCGAAGTCCTGCGCATCGCCGCAGACTGCCCCGCGGTCGTCAACGTGATCCGGTTCCCCGGCGCCGCTTACGATCCCGAAGGCGACGTCATCGAGTTCGACGTCGCCCGCGAAGGCGCCAACGCCGTCCTCGCCGACCTCCGCGAACTCGGCCTCAAAGACACCGGCGGCATCACCATCGAGCAGATCGACCTGTCGATCTCCACCGCCGCCGAGCAGGCCGAAGCCTCCGCCCCCGGCGACCCCGAAGACGCCGTCGTCTGGGAGGAACTGGCCGCCCGCACCGCCGCCGAAGCCCGCATGACCTGGTCCTTCTTCGCGTTCCTCGCGCTGGCGGTCCAGATCGCCGCGATCGGCGCGCTCCTGGACCAGCCCATCCTCATCGTCGGCGCGATGGTCCTCGGCCCGGACTTCGGCCCCGTCGCCGCCATGTGCTTCGGTGTGCTGCAACGCAACGTGCGCCTCATCGGCGCCGCCGCCCGCACCCTCGCCCTCGGCTTCGCGGCCGCCATCGCCGTCACGCTCGCCTGCGCGTACGCGAGCCGCCTCATGGGCTGGATCGAACCGGCCATGCTCGACGACCGCCCGCTGACCAGCTTCATCATCCACCCCGACCGCTGGTCCTTCGTGGTCGCCGTCCTCGCGGGCGTCGCGGGCATCCTCTCCATGACCGCCCGCAAATCCTCCGCGCTCGTCGGCGTCTTCATCTCGGTCACCACCGTGCCCGCCGCCGGGAACATCGCCGTGGCGATCGCCCTCTCCCACTGGGACGAGGTCGGCGCCTCGCTCATCCAGCTCGGCGTCAACGTCGCGGGCATGATCCTCGCCGGGATCGCCACCCTCGTCATCCAGCGCACCGTGTGGACCCGCTTCGGCCAGCACGAGATCGCCCCGCACACCCCGGCCGATAAGCCGACGAGCGGCCGCGTCTCCGGGTAGCGGTAGAGGCGCTTGCGCGTGGCTATCGCCAGCGAGGTCGCGAACAGGACCGGGCCGATGCGGCCGCCGTACATGACGACGGCGAGCAGCCACTTCGACGGGTCGCCGAGGTCGTAGGTGATCCCCGTCGACTGGCCGACGGTGGCCGCCGCCGAGACGACCTCGAACATGATGGGCGCCAACGTCAGGTCCGGCTCGAACCGCTGCATGAGCATCACGGCGAGGACGTTGAGCGCCAGGTAGACCAGCGCTACCGTGAGCGCTTCGCGGACCACCGGCATCGGCAGGCTGCGCCGGAACGCCGAAGCGTCCTTCTCGCCCCGGATCTCGGCCCAGATCACCCACATCAGTAGGAAGAACGTGGTGACCTTGATGCCCCCGGCGGTCGAGGCCGAGCCGCCGCCGATGAACATCAGCACCATCGAGACCAGCAGCGAGTCGTTGTTCAACTGCCCCACGTCGATCGAGTTGAACCCGCTCGTGCGCAGCACCGCCGACTGGAAGAACGCGGGCAGGAACCGGTCGTACCAGGCGAACTGCCCGAACGTCCCCGGGTTCGACCACTCCAGGGCCAGCAGCGTGAACCATCCGCCGACGAGCAGCAGGGCCGTGCCGAACAGGGTCATCTTGGTGTGCAGCGTCCACCTGCGGGGCGCCCGCCGCCGCGAGAGCTCGAAGACCACCGGGATGCCGAGCCCGCCGAGGACCGTCCCGAACGCCAGCGGCAGGCTGATCCACGGATCGGTGGCGAAACCGATGACCGAATCGCTGAACAGCGCGAACCCCGCGTTGTTGAACGCCGCGACACTGTGGAACACCCCGTGCCAGGCCGACTCGCCCGGCCCGAACCCGTAGCCGAAACCGAACCGCAGCGCCAGCACCAGCGCGGTCGCCACCTCGACGACGAGCGTGTACAGCGCCGCGAAGCGCAGCACGCTCCGCACATCGCCGAGACTGATCGACGGGTGCAGCTCCGCCTGCGTCATCAGCTTCGACCGCAACCGCAGCTTGCGGCTCACCAGCATGCCAAGGAACGCCGCCGTGGTCATGATGCCGAGGCCGCCGAGCTGCATAGCCACCAGGATCACGACCTCGCCGAAGCCGCTCCAGTGCGTCGGCGTGTCCACGGTGACCAGGCCCGTGACGGCGATGGCCGAGGTCGCCGTGAACACCGCGTCGACGAACCGCGTGCCGCCGGGCCCGGCCTGCGCGGCAGGCAGCATCAGCAGCCCGGCAGCCGCCAGGATCGCCACCGCGAACGCCACCGGGACGATGCGCACGGGGTGCCGGACGAAGCCGTCGAGTACGGCGCGGGGGACAGGTCGCAGCGGACGGCCCTTTCCTGCGGTTCGGAGTCCACGGCGCGGGACCGCGCCGCCGGAAGCAGGATAACGCCGCCGCACGCCCGGCCGCCGCGACACGTCATTGCCTTCGACGCGCCTTCAGGCCTGCGGCAGCGTCAGCACCATCGTGAGCCCGCCACCAGGCGTGGCCTCGGGCAGCAGCGTGCCGCCCATCGCCTCGGCCAGGCCCCGCGACAGGGCCAGGCCGAGCCCGACGCCCGTGGTGTTGTCACGGTCGCCGAGCCGCTGGAACGGCGTGAACATCGTCTCGCGGTCCTCGTCGGGAACGCCTGGGCCGCAGTCGATCACGCGCAGCTGCACCTGGTCGCCGCCGACGCTCGCGGTCACGACCGGCGGCCTGCCCTCAGGGCTGTACCGCAGCGCGTTCGCCACGATGTTCACCAGGATGCGCTGCAGCAGACCGGGATCGGACGACACCTGCGGCAGGTCCCCGTTGACGTCGAGCCGCACGCCGGCGGCGGTCTCGCCGATCTCGTCCAGCGCGTACGGCACCGCTTCATCGAGCGCGATCGGCACCGGATGCGCCCCGAGCACGCCCGCCTGGAGCCGCGACATGTCGAGCAGGTTGTCCACCAGGCCCGTCAGCTTCACCAAGGACGCCTCGGCCGTCTCCAGCAGCTCCGACCGCTCCTCCACGGTGAACAGCGCCTCGTCGTTCTTGAGGCTGCTCACCGCGACACGCACCGAAGCCAGCGGCGAACGGAGATCGTGCGACACCGCCGCCAGCAGCGCCGTCCGGAGCTTGTCGGTGTCCGTCAACCGCTGCACGGCTTCGGCCTGCCGCTCAAGGCGTTCGCGCTCCAGCGCCGCAGCCGAGTGCATCGCGAACGCCTGCGCGATGCGCCGGTCGCTCGCTTCGAGGGTGTGCCCGCGCAACGCCAGCGCGAGGTCGTCGTTGATCGGCAGGTCGTTCTCGGCCGAACCCGGACTCGCGCACGGCTCGCCCGCATAGGCCACGCACCGCCACAGCTTCGCGTCCTGCCGCTCGGCCGGGCCCGCGCCCGGCTCGATCCGCTCCAGCAGCGTCACGGACTTCAGCGCGAACGTCACCCGCAACTGCTCCAACAGGTCCGAGACCCGGTTGCCGCCGCGCAGGACGGTCCCCGCGAGGGTCGCCAGGGTCTGCGCCTCGGCGCTGGCGCGCGCCGCGAGCCGGGCCCGGGAGGCCGACACGTTCACCACGGCCGCCCCGCCGAGCGCGAGCGCCACGAAGATGACCAGCGCGATGACCTGCTCCTGGTCGCTGATCCGGAACGAGTAGTACGGCTCGGTGAAGAAGAAGTTGAGCAGCACGAATCCGAGCAGGGCCCCCAGCAGCGCGGGCCACATGCCGCCGGTGAGGGTCAGCCCCATGACGGCGGTGAGGACGATGAGGATCATCGTCGTGAGCGACAGCTCCCCGTGGAACGGCGTCAGCGCCGCCACTAGGGCCGGAATCCCGAAGAGCGCCAGGAAGACTCCGAAGCGCCTGCGGCCGGTGCCGATGAGGCCCCGCGCCGTGCGGCCCTGCTTGACGCTCGCGACCCGCTCGTGGGTGACGAGGTGGACGTCGATCGCCCCGGACTTCGCAGTCGTGGTGACGCCGACGCCGCGCGAGAGGAGCTGCGCGAACCGGCCGCGCCGCGAGGCCCCGAGGACGAGCTGCGTCGCGTTCACGCCGACCGCGAACGCCAATAGCGCGTCGGGGATCGAGTCGCCGATGACCTGGTGGTACGAGCCGCCCAGGTCTTCGACGAGGAGCCGCTGCCGGGCGAGGTTGCGGGCGGCGCGGGCGCTGGTGAGCCCGTCGCCGGACGCGATGTATACGGCTTTGAGGTCGGCCCCGCCCGACCGCGCGGCGATGCGCGCGGCGCGCCGGATGAGCGTGTCGCCCTCGTCGCCGCCCGAGAGCGCGACGACCACTCGTTCCTTGGATTCCCATGTGGCCGTGATGTGCTGGTCTTCGCGGTACTGCTCGAGCTGGTCTTCGACCTTGTCGGCGAGCCAGAGCAGGGCGATCTCGCGGAGCGCGGTGAGGTTGCCGACCCGGAAGTAGTTGGAGAGGGCCGCGTCGACCTTCTCGGCGGGGTAGACGTTGCCGTGGAGCATCCGCCGCCGCAGCGCCTCGGGGGTGATGTCGGCGAGTTCGACCTGGTCGGCGCGGCGCACGACCTCGTCGGGGACGGTCTCGCGTTGCGGCACCCCGGTGATCTGGGCGACGACGTCGTTGAGGGATTCGAGGTGCTGCACGTTCACGGTGGAGATGACGTCGATCCCGGCGTCGAGGAGTTCGTCGATGTCCTCCCAGCGCTTGGTGTTGCGCGAGCCGGGGACGTTGGTGTGGGCGAGTTCGTCGACGAGGGCGACCTGCGGGGCGCGGGCCAGGACGGCGTCGAGGTCGAACTCCTCGAACGCGCTGCCCCGGTACGCGATGCTGCGGCGGGGCACGGCCTCCAGGCCCGCGATGCGCTCGGCGGTGCGGGCCCGGCCGTGGGTCTCGACGAAGCCGACGACCACGTCGGTGCCGCGCTCGGCGCGGCGGTGGGCCTCTTCGAGCGCGGCGAAGGTCTTGCCGACGCCGGGAGCGGCCCCGAGGTAGATCCGCAGTTGTCCACGTGACACAACCATAAGAATCCTCGCTATTGCTCGGGGCCGCTGCCGGGTCGGTGACTCATGTGAGCGGGGCCGCCTCGTCCAGGGCGAGGTTCAGCTCCACCACGTTGACCGTGGGCTGGCCGATGAAGCCGAGGAACCGCCCTGAGGTGTGCTCCTCGATCAGCGCCTCGACCTCGGACTCGGTCAGGCCGCGCTCGGCGGCGACGCGGGCGGTCTGCAGCTCGGCGTACTCGGGGCTGATGTGCGGGTCGAGCCCGGAGCCGGACGCGGTCACGGCGTCGGCCGGGACCTCGGGCTCGGCCGCGTCGCCTTCGATCGGCGTGATGATCGCGGCCGCGTAGTCCTCGCCGTACTCGGCGCATTCGACGTGCACGCCTTCGTATTCGGTGACGAACGGCGCCTCGACCGCGTCGCAGGCCTCGTTGAGGCTCACGACCCGTTCGACCTCGCCCGAGGTGCCTTCGGAGTAGAAGACGCCCAGGACCGCGCCGATCCCGGTGCCGGTGCAGTACGGCCGGGAGCCGTCCACGCCTTCGCGTTCACCGATCTGGACCGAGCGCTCGCATACCTGCGTGAGCAGGCTCTTCGCGGCGTTCGCGTCGCCGTCCCAGCCCAGGGCCGGGTCCGGCAGCGTGTCGACGGTGTTCTCGGGGCCGAGGTTCGACGCCCCGGTCACGAGCGGGTCGTAGTCGCCGGTTTCACCGGCTGCCATCGACGGCCGGGACTGGAAATAGGCGAGGAGCGCTTCGCCGTCCGCGTCGGTGTAGGACTGCCCGATCAGCGAGGAGCCGATGACGTTGCCGTCTTCGTCGGTGATGAGCGAGCCCTCGGCCTTGCCGTTCAGCCCGGGGATCTGCGCGACCGCGAGGACCGCGAGCGGGTAGATGATGCCTGTGACCAGGGTCAGGACCAGCAGGGCCCGGACCGCCACGAGGTGCTGGAAGATCCAGCGGGGGAGACGTGCCATTGCTATGCCATCCCGGGAATGAGCGCGACCAGAAGGTCGATGAGTTTGATGCCGATGAACGGCGTGACGATGCCGCCGAGGCCGTACACCAGGAGGTTGCGCCGCAGCAGCGACGAGGCCGAACCCGGCTTGTAGGCGACGCCCTTGAGCGCCAGCGGGACGAGCGCGATGATGATGATCGAGTTGAAGACGACCGCCGAGACGATCGCGGACTCCGGGCTGGCGAGGCGCATGATGTTGAGCGCGTCGAGCCCGGGGTAGATCACGGCGAAGATCGCCGGGATGATCGCGAAGTACTTGGCGATGTCGTTGGCGATCGAGAAGGTCGTCAGCGCGCCGCGGGTCATCAGGAGCTGCTTGCCGATGGCGACGATCTCGATGAGCTTGGTCGGGTCCGAGTCGAGGTCGACCATGTTCCCGGCCTCTTTGGCCGCCGAGGTGCCGGTGTTCATCGCCACGCCGACGTCGGCCGCGGCGAGCGCCGGGGCGTCGTTGGTGCCGTCGCCGGTCATGGCGACCATGCGCCCGGATTCCTGCTCACGCTTGATGAGCGCCATCTTGTCCTCGGGCTTGGCCTCGGCGAGGAAGTCGTCGACACCCGCTTCGGCCGCGATGGCTCGCGCGGTGCGCGGGTTGTCGCCGGTGACCATGACGGTGCGGATGCCCATGGCGCGCAAGCGCGCGAAGCGTTCGGCCATGCCCTCCTTGACGACGTCCTTGAGGTAGATGACGCCGAGGACGCGGGGCGCCTCGCCTTCCTGGTGTTCGGCGACGACGAGCGGGGTGCCGCCTTCGCGCGAGACCTGGTCGACGAGTTCGTCGGCGCGCGGGTTCGGGTCGCCGCCTTCGGTCTTGACCCATTCGATGACGGCGGCGGCCGCGCCCTTGCGGATGCGGTGCACTGAACCGTGCTCATCCAGGTCCACACCGGACATACGGGTCTGGGCGGTGAACTCGATCCACTCGGCGTGCGCCAGCTCCCCGGCGTCCCGCTCGCGCAGGCCGTAGCCCTCCTTGGCGTACACCACGATCGAGCGGCCCTCAGGGGTCTCGTCGGCGAGGCTGGAGAGCTGCGCGGCGTCCGCGAGGTGGCTTCCGGCGATGCCCGGCACGGCCAGGAACGAGCTCGCGCGGCGGTTGCCGTACGTGATCGTGCCGGTCTTGTCGAGCAGCAGCGTGTCCACGTCTCCGGCGGCCTCGACGGCCCGGCCGGACATGGCGAGGACGTTGCGCTGCACGAGCCGGTCCATCCCGGCGATGCCGATAGCGCTCAGGAGCGCGCCGATCGTCGTTGGGATCAAGCAGACGAGCAGCGAGATCAGGACGATACCGGTCACGCCGTCCTGGTTCAGGACCGCCGAGTCCGGGGCCGCTGCCATGTAGTCCTTGGAGAAGACCGCAACTGGCTGCATCGTGACCACGGCGAGCACGAAGATGATCGTCATGGCCGCGAGCAGGATGTTCAGGGCGATCTCGTTGGGCGTCTTGCGCCGCTCGGAGCCTTCGACGAGCGCGATCATGCGGTCGAGGAAGGATTTGCCGGGCTCGGCGGTGATGCGGACGACGATCCAGTCCGAGAGGACCTTCGTGCCGCCCATGACCGCGCAGCGGTCGCCGCCGGACTCGCGGATGACAGGCGCGGACTCGCCGGTGATCGCCGATTCGTCGACGCTGGCGATACCGGTGACGACGTCGCCGTCACCGGGGATCGTCTGCCCCGCTTCGACGAGGACGTAGTCGCCGCGCTTGAGCTCGGGCGCGGGGATCTCGACCGTGGCCACCTTCGGGGTGGTGATGCCGGGGTCCTGCTGCTCGAGCTTGCGGGCGACCGTGTCGGTCTTCGCCCTGCGCAGCGAGTCGGCCTGGGCCTTCCCGCGGCCTTCGGCGATCGCCTCGGCCGCGTTCGCGAACAGGACCGTGAGCCACAGCCACACGGTGATCGTCCAGGCGAACACGCTAGGGTCGAGGGCGGCGATCACCGTGGTGAAGGCCGCGCCGATCTCGACGATGAACATGACCGGGTTGCGCCACATGACGCGGGGATCGAGTTTGCGGAACGCCGCCGGGGTGGCCTTCCACCACTGCATCGGGTCGAGGAGCCCGTTCCGGGGCTTTGCAGATGCCATTGCTGACGACTCCTAGTGCAGCCCGTCGGCCAGCGGGCCGAGGGCGAGGACGGGCAGGAAGGTGAGCGCGACGAGGATGACCGTCACGCCGACGACCATGCCGACGAACAGGGGCTTGTGGGTGGGCAGCGTGCCCGCGGTGGCCGGGACCGGCGACTGCTTCGCGAGCGACCCGGCGAGGGCGAGCACGAGGATGATCGGCAGGAACCGGCCGAACAGCATGCACAGGCCCAATGCCGTGTTGAACCACGGCGTGTTGGCGCCGAAGCCGCCGAAGGCCGAACCGTTGTTGTTCGACGCGGAAGCGAAGGCGTACAACAGCTCTGAGAGCCCGTGCGGGCCCGAGTCCTGCATGGAGTCGAGGTTCACCGGCACGGCCAGCGAGGCCGCGACGCCGATGAGCAGCAGCGCCGGGGTCACCAGGAAGTACAGGCTCGCGAGCTTGATCTCGCGGGCGCCGATCTTCTTGCCCAGGTACTCGGGGGTGCGCCCGACCATCAGCCCCGCGATGAACACGGTGATCACGGCGAGCACGAGCAGGCCGTAGAGCCCCGCGCCGACGCCGCCGGGGGCGACTTCGCCGAGCATCATGTTGAGCATGAGGACGCCGCCGCCGAAGGAGGTGAACGAGTCGTGGAACGAGTTCACCGAACCGGTGGAGGTCAGTGTGGTCGCGGCGGCGAACAGCCCGGAGTCGGCGATGCCGAAGCGGACTTCCTTGCCCTCCAAGGCGGCTCCGATCGCCTGCGGCACAGTGCCATTGCCGACCTTCTCGAAGCCGATGACGAGCGTGGTCGAGATCAGGGCGATGACGCCCATGACCGACGCGATCGCGTACCCCTGCCGGTTGTCGCCGACGATCCGCCCGAACGTGCGCGGCAGCGAGAACGGGATGACCAGGAGCAGGTAGACGATGATGAAGTTCGTCCAGGCCGTGGGGTTCTCGAACGGGTGCGCGGCGTTCGCGTTGTAGTAGCCGCCGCCGTTCGTGCCGAGGTTCTTGATCGCCTCCTGGCTCGCGACGAGCCCGCCCGTGAGGGTCTGACCGTCTTGGGTGGTGGTGAAGTCGGTGAGGTTCTGGACCACACCTCCAGCGACCAGCACGATCGCGGCGACGAAGCTGATCGGAACGAGAATCCACAGCACGATGCGGGTCAGGTCGACCCAGAAGTTCCCGAGCTTGTCCGTTGCCTTCCTTGCGAACCCGCGCACCAGGACCACCGCGACGGCGATGCCCACGGCCGCGGACACGAAGTTCTGCACGGCGAGCCCGGCGGCCTGGATCAGGATGCCCATAGTGGACTCGCCCGAGTAGGCCTGCCAGTTCGTGTTCGTCGTGAAGCTGACGGCGGTGTTCCACGCGAGGGCCGGTTCGACCCCGATGAACCCGTTGTCCAGCGGCAGCCAGCCCTGGACGCGCTGGAACAGGAAGAGCACGATGACGCTCACGGCCGAGAACGCCAGCACGCTGCGGGCGTACCCGCCCCAGTGCTGCTCGGTGCCGGGGCGGACGCCGATGACGCGGTAGATCCCGCGCTCCACCTTCCGGTGGTGCTCACGGGTCACGACCCGGTACATGTAGTCGCCGAGCGGCTTGTAGCTCAAGGCGAGCGCCGCGATCATCGCGGCGACGAGGAGGACCCCCGCTGCGGTCGGGCTCATCAGAAGCGCTCCGGCTTCAGCAGGGCCCACACGAGGTAGGCGCCGATGAGGACGGCCAGGACGAGGCCGATGGCGTTCACGGCGCTCACAGCTTCTCCACCGCCTTGACGACCAGAGCGAGGACGATGAAGCAGATCACCGTCAGCGCCAGATAGGCGAGATCGGGCATTGGTTCCTTCTTCTCAGCGCATTGGGAGGCGCGGCGGGCGCCGCGCCGCCGACCGGGGTGCGTCGGCCTGACCGAGTGAACGCCGCCGGAACCGGGTTGCCTAGGGCGATTGACGGCCCCCATACGGGCCCCCGCGAATGCTTGACGAGGCCTTGACGCCCCGCTGGTAGCCTTTGGGGGTCCGTGCAGGAATCCGAGGAGGTGGTACCCGTGAACGAATCGACGTTGGTGCTCCTCCGGGGAGTCACGGTCGGGCGATAGGTCGTCCGGGAGCGCCGCTTCTCAGCAGCATTCCCGAAAGGCACGACCATGCACTTCATTTCCGAACAGGATCTCGGCGAGCGCGTCACCGAGCGAGAGTTCACCCTCGGCGACATCCCCGGCATCCTGTGGACGCCCTCAGCCGCTTCTTCGTCCGCGCCGGTGCCGCTCATTCTGATGGGCCAGCCCGGCGGGTTCGGGATGCGGCGGATGTATCCCCGCCTGGCGGCACGGGCACGCGCCGTTGCCGCGCACGGATTCGCAGCAGTCGCCATCGAGCTGCCCGGGGCGGGCGACCGGACCCCGCTACCCGGCATGGAGCAGGCCCGATCGGACCTCATGCGGGCGATTTCGGCTGGCGAAAAGCCTGCGGAGGAGGTCGTAGACCGGCTGGTACTGCCGCTCGTCGAGAAGGCCGTGCCGGAGTGGCAGACCGCGCTCGACGAGCTGCTCGGCCTTCCCGAGATCGGCGAGCGGGTCGGATTCTCCGGCGGGGTGATTGCGATCGGCGTACGTCTGGCCGCGATCGAACCGCGCATCGCGGCGGCAGGACTCTTCGCTGGCAGCTACGTGCCGCGCACGATCATGGAAGAGGCGCGTCAGGTCACGATCCCGCTGCACGTGCTCCTCCAATGGGATGACGAGGGGAACGACCGGGGGATGGCCCTCGATCTCTTCGACGCCTTCGGATCGGCGGAGAAGACGCTCCACGCCAACATGGGCGGTCACACCGGCGTCCCGCAGTACGCGGGAGAAGACGCCGGCCGCTTCTTCGCCCGCCATCTCGGCGCTGCCGCTAGCTAAGGGAACGGAAGCAAACCAGGGCCGGGCGCGTCGCGCGTCCGGCCCTCATACTTTCGTGCAACCAGTCTGTCCCGCAAGGCGTATGACGTCTGTGCAGGAATTTCGGGTGCTGGGGCCGGTGCAGCTGGTGGTGAACGGTCGGGCGGCGGCCTTGGACGCCGCAAAACCGCGGACGCTGCTGGCGCTCTTCCTGCTGAACCTGAACAGGCCGGTCGGGCAGGACTGGCTCATCGACCAGCTGTGGGACGATCACCCGCCCAAGACCGCCGAAGCGACCTTGCGCTCCTATGTATACCAACTGCGGAAGCACCTGCACGGCAACGAGAACACCCCGGCGCTTCGCAGCCGGACCAAGGGCTACGTGCTGGAGGCCCCAGACGATTCGATGGACGCGCACCGCTTCGAGGCGATCGCCGCGAGAGGCCGACAGGCGTTGCAGCGCAATCGGTCAGGCGAAGGAGGTGCCATGCTCCGGGAAGGTCTCGGGCTCTGGCGCGGTGCCGCCTCGTTCGCCGACATCGATGCCCCCGCCGTTCGAGACAAGGCCCGCCTGCTCGACGAGCTTCGCTTGGAGGTCCTTGAGCAGTGCCTCGCGGCAGAGCTGGAATCGGGCGCGCCGACGGCCACCGTTGCCGAACTGGAAGCGCTCACCATCGCGCATCCGCTGCGTGAAGGCCTGTGGCGCCTGCTCATGCTCGGTCTCTACCGAGCCGGGCGGCAGGCCGAGGCCCTCTCGGCGCATCAGCGCCTGTACCGCCTGCTCGTCTCGGAACTCGGCATCAAGCCCTCGCCGCCGATCGAGGAGCTGCACCAGCAGATCCTGCGGTACGACCCCCGGCTCGCAGTTCCAGATCGCGATTCGATTGGCGTCGTCTCGCGTCCGACTGTGCCGAGGCAGCTGCCGTCATCGGCCGCCCACTTCACCGGCAGGGAAGCGCAACTCTCCGCATTGGACAACCTGCTCGCCGCCCCGGCCGAGTCGGCCGGAGCGGCTACTGCCGCTGTTATCACCGGCGCCGCCGGGATCGGGAAGACCGCCCTCGCCGTCCACTGGGCGCACCGGGTCGCCGACCGGTTCCCGGACGGGCAGCTGTACGTCAACCTGCGCGGCTTCGACCCGGTCGGACAACCAGTCACGCCGGGCGAGGCCGTCCGGGGCTTCCTCGAAGCGCTGCACACGCCGCCGAGCCAGATGCCGAGCGATCTGGACGCCCAGGCCGCCCTGTACCGCAGTCTGCTGGCCGACAAGCGCATCCTGGTGCTCCTCGACAACGCCCGCGACTTCGACCAGATCCGTCCGCTCCTGCCCGGCACCGCCTCGGACCTGGTGCTAGTCACCAGCCGCAACACCATTTCAGGGCTCCTCGCCCACGGCGCCCGGCCGATCACCCTGGCGGGCCTCGACCCCGAAGAGTCCGCGCGGTTCCTGGAGCGCCGCATCCGGGACGGGCGGACGAGCGCCGAACCCGCAGCCGCCGAACGGATCGCCGAAGCCTGCGAAGGACTGCCACTCGCACTGGCCATTGTGGCCGCACGTGCCGCGACCCGGCCGGACTTCTCGCTGACGGCCCTCGCCGCGACGCTCCACGACGCGCGCGACCGCCTCGACGCGCTGGCCGACCCCGACCCCGCGATCGATCTCCGCACCGTCTTCTCCTGGTCGTACCGGGCTCTCACCGCCGAGGCCGCCCGGCTGTTCCGGCTCCTCAGCACCCACCCGGGACCCGACTTCACGCAGGAGGCGGCCGCGGCCGTCGCGGGGACCACCGCGCCCCAGGCGAGTCGGCTGCTCCTCGAACTGACCCGCGGGAACCTCCTCACCGAACCGGTCCCTGGGCGGTTCGCCTTCCACGACCTGCTGCGCGCGTACTCCGCCGAGCTCGCCGAAGCCGTCGACACGTGCAGCGACAGAAAAGAAGCGACGCGTCGGCTGCTGGACTTCTACCTCCACACCGCACACGCCGCCAGCCGACTGGTCGACCCGAACCGGGACCCGATCCAACTCTCCACTGTGCCCTCCGGCCTGCCTCCGGTCCGGCTCGCCGACGGCATGGCCGCGATGGCGTGGTTCGCCTCCGAGGGGGCCGCGCTGGCAGCGGCCGTCCATCACGCGAACGAGCAAGGGTTCGACACGCACTGCTGGCAGTTGGCCTACACCCTCAGAGACCACCTCGACCGCGGGCCCTGGCAGGACCAGACCGCCATCTGGCAGACCGCCATGGAGGCCGTCCGAAAGCTCGGCGACTCCGGCGCCGAGGCCCGCCTGAGCCGCTTGCTCGCCGAGGCGTACAGCCAGCTTGGCCGCACCGAGGAGGCCCGCGCGCTCCTCGACCGCTCGATGATCCTGTGCCGGGACCTGAACGACCGCACCGGCGAAGCGCACGCCCACCTCATGCACGGTCGGCTCTGGATGCGGCAGGGACGGCCCGTCGAGGCGATCGACAGCGCCGAACGCGCGCTCGACCTGTACCGGGCTACCGGTCACCGCGCGGGCCAAGCCAACGCGCTCAACGGGATCGGGTGGGCCCACTCCCAGTCCGGCGACCACCGGAAGGCGCTCGCCTACTGCGAACAGGCCGTTGCACTCCTGGAGGCGATCGGGGACCGCCACGGCCAGGCCGCCGCACTGGACAGCCTCGGCTACACCCACCACTGCCTCGGCAGGCAAGCCGAGGCCATCGCCTTCTATCGCCGTGCCCTTGCGCTGTACCGGGATCTCGGCCACAGCCAAGGCGAGGCCGACACCTTCGTCAACCTGGGCGACGCCCAGCACGCGAACGGGGACCTCGCAGCGGCTCAGCGGGCCTGGCGGCGCGCCTTGGCCATCTTCGAGCACGTCGGCCACGCTGACGCGGAGAAGGTCAGGGCGAAACTCGGTGCGCTGCCTTCTCCCATTGGGACCGAAGAGGATGCATAGTGGAGGGGGGGGGGGGGGGGGGGGGGGGGGGGGGGGGGGGGGGGGGGGGGGGGGGGGGGGGGGGGGGGGGGGGGGGGGGGGGGGGGGGGGGGGGGG